>JBDLSS010000306.1:0-9735 GCA_039799345.1 Pseudomonadota bacterium | reverse complement strand
CGTGTTGTTTATAGTCATAATAGGCTTGTATAAAAAAATCAGCCTGTTCAGAAATTTCGTGTTTTACACTGCCCACAATATGTCCACCATGTGCAACTTGTGTCGTGGCATCGCGGGTAGCAAATCCATAACCTGACTTCTTCAACTCGCTACTTTCTGCTTGAAACATCCAATGCGTGCTACCACTACTGTCGCTATCAAAGCGCATTCCTGCGCGTTGCGATGACCATGAATCATTAGCAACTCCTTTTTTCGGCGGCAGTATTGGATACAGTTTTTCTTGTAAGTCTTGACTGGATTCAAATGCGCCTTGATGGAACTCTTTAGCATAAACCCGCATGTAACTGTGATCGTCCAGTTGTACACCGTGGCGTAAACTGCCAAAACCCTTATCCACAATCCCTGTACCCACGCTCACTAAAGTTCCTAAGCTGTCTTTAGTATGTTTGGTGATGATGTTGATCACCCCATTGACCGCATTGCTACCCCACATTGTGCCACCAGAACCACGAATCACTTCGATACGTTCAATATCTTCTAAAACCATGTCCTGCACATCCCAAGTCACACCTGAGAAATCAGGAACGTAGACACTGCGTCCATCAACTAACACTAAAAGTTTAGAGGCATACACATCATTAAAACCGCGTGCACTAATAGACCAAGTGTGTCCATTGACTTGGGCAACTTGTAAGCCTGTGGCAAGTCTTAATAAATCAGGCAAATTGGTGGCGGCGGAGCGGCGAATGTCTTCTTGAGTAATCACAGAAATCGCTGCCGCAGATTCGGAAACTTTTTGTGTTTTTTTAGAGACTGATGTGACTTCCGTGTCTAAAAGCTCTATGAGCGATAAATGAATAAGTTCTCGCTGCGCTGCTTTAATCGCATTTAATTTGGAAAGGTCTTCATCTGCCGCATTGGCAAATAGGGGAGAAAATAAACTGACAACAAGAATACGTCTTGAAAAAGTGTGAGGAGATATCATGCAATTGAACCACATCTATAAATGTAAAACGCGCTATATGTATTCGCAAACAGCGATGATAGCAGTCCACTTTAATATTATGTAAGAACTACTTTAATAATCATATCATTAATAAACTTACTTTTATCAGTTTATTCAATTAAAGTCATAGTGCTTGTCATTTCAATAAGTAAGTTATTTCCCCATTTTAAAATTCCCAACGCACTTGTAAATACGCACTGCGTGGCACTTCTGTGCTGAGTAAATCCGCACCGCGCATGGTCATAAAATCTAAATGCTGTTTGCTGAATAAGTTTTTCCCCACCAACGACAATTCCACTTGCTTATTCATCTGCCATGATAAGCGAGAATCTATGGTGAGATAAGCGTTCAGACTGTTTGCAAGCGGGCGGGTTTCATCGGGAGTTATGTTAATCCGACTCATCCAACGCGCATTCATATCCCACTGCCAACGTGGCGCAAAATTCCAATGTGAACGTAAATTAACTTGATGGGGCGCATTCCAACCCATCATAAAATTCACGCTATTACTGGGCATCAGTGATATGTCTTTAAAAGCGGTGGCGGTGCTGTGCACATAAGTATAACCCGCAGTGAGTCGCCATTGTGGGGATACTTGCCAATCGGCTTTCAGCTCCAAACCTGCGGCATCTGCTGAGGCAATATTTTTGAATATCAGCGGAACCATCATAACTGGAAATCTGGGATCAAAATACGGAACGCCATACGCCACACTGATTAAATCATCGTAATGATTGAAAAAAGCCGCGCTATCAAAAGACAGTTGTTTATTGGGTTGAAACCGCCAGCCCAATTCATAACTAATTTGTTTTTCAGAACGGATATTTGGCGCACTGCTCACAGGCAGCGCGAGGGGCACGCTGACATTGGGGGCGACGGGAATTTGTATCTCCATGCTATATAACATGGCTAAATCACGTTCCGTACGCGATGGGGTGCGCACTGAACGCGATATTGCTGACCAAAAACTATGCTGTGGGCTTGCCGTCCACATCATTCTTGCACTGGGTTGATTTTCCCAGCCAGTCGCATCGTTGCGTTCTAATTTATTGCCTAGGGTTAATTTCAAATCGGGACGCAGTTTGATTTCATCTTGCAAAAATAAATTGATAACATTGTTGCGGACATAAGGGTGCAGATAATTAAACGAGGGTAATTGTTGAAAAGCTTGGGTATTTTTAGAGTCAGAATGCTCCAAAATTGTACGATAACCCCCGCCCCAAGTGATTTCGTGTTGGGGACTGAATTGCCAACGTTGATGAAAATCTAAATCAAAAGTGTCGTTACGCACGGCGATTAAATTAAAATCGCGTTGTGAATAATCATAATATGCTTGTATAAAAACGTCGGAGTTTTCAGAAGTTTGATGTTTTAAATTGCCTAAAATATGCCCACCATGCGCCACTTGAGTATTGGCATCGCGGGTGAAAAAGCCGTAATTTGACTTTTCTAAAGTGCTGCTTTCGGCTTGAAACATCCAGTGCGTGCTGCCATTAGTATCGCTGTCGATGCGCATCCCCGCTCTGCGTGACCACCACGCATCATTTGCATCCCCATTTTTCTTGGCGGGTTGCACGGCAAACAATTTTTCTTGCACCGCTTGTGTGGGTTCAAATGCGCCTTGATGTAACTCCTTGGCATACATCCGCATATAGCTGTGTTCACCCAATTGTATGCCGTGGCGTAAACTGCCAAAAGCGTTATCGACTGTGCCCGCGCCCGCACTGATTAAAGTGCCGACAGTGTCTTTACTGTGTTTGGTGATGACGTTAATCACCCCATTAACCGCATTTCCGCCCCACATCGTGCCACCAGGTCCGCGAATCACTTCGATGCGTTCAATATCTTCGAGCACCATATCCTGCATATCCCACATGACCCCTGCAAAATCGGGCATGTAGACGCTGCGTCCATCGATTAAGACTAAAATTTTAGTTGCATACACATCATTAAAACCGCGTGCACCAATTGACCAAGTATGTCCATTGACTTGTCCCACTTGTAAGCCTGTGGCAATACGCAACACATCGGGTAAATTGGTGGCGGTGGAGCGACGAATATCTTCTTGTGTGATGACGGAAACCGCCGCCGCCGATTCAGAAATTCTCTGCGTTTTTTTGGCAACTGAGGTAATATCAATATCTAACAATTCGGTAAGTGATAAGCTAATAAGCTGTTTTTGGGTGGCTTTAATTTCTGCTAATTCGATAGCATCGACCGCACTGGCACAGATAGGCAACAGTCCACCCAACAGGGCGGAAATTATTATTTTAAAACTGAGGCGGGGGCGGGAAAGAATCATGCAATTGAACCATGTTTCGTACAGAATTAAAGACATGCTGGTGAAATAACCAACTAATAATAACGATTGCCTATGACAGTATAGTCTTTGACTGGCGTTTAATAAGGTATTAATCTTCAATTAATAACACAAATTGTTTAAAAGCTGTGTTCAAAATGCCTTAAGGTCGCTATCGATTATCATGCAAAAATTATGCTATTTTTAAGGTTTTTAAACAGCTTAAACAAATCCTGAAAAATTTAATAGCGACTTATTTTGAGATCGTACTTTTAAAATATAATATTTAAATTCAAATAGATATATTGAGACTTTTAAAAGTAGACTGTGGAGTTAAAAAAGTTTTGGATTGTAAATAGTGCGTAAAAACCCTTTTTTTTAAACCATGAGTATTTACACAAATGGCGGCGAGGAGAGTCCCAATGTTGGTTTAAAAGAAGTCCCTTCGACGCGAGTATTCTTATCTTTTAATTATGTGCAGATTAGGGTAATTATGTGAGTTGCGATTCTGATAAAGATATTTTATATATCTTATGGTTACGCTTATAACTGAGTGCTTTCAATCTCCCAACAATCCCAATTGGTCAGCGTGTTGATCGGCTTTTTTCAAGACTTCGCGGGGGTTTGGTAAATCGATAAGTTTCCCGTCGAGTATTTCTTGAACACAAATAATTTGTATTTTCGGATATGAGTTTCCCGTGAAGTTATTCTGATAATTGCCATATTGCTTTGCGTCTTTAACCAAGTTTGGCATGGGGTACAAAGTAAGCAGAATTCCGCAGGCGGCTTTTTCACGTTCTACTGTTCCGAATAATTCCCGCACCACCGCAGGCGTTAGTTTTTCGTTTGATTTCACACTGAAAAAAACCTTGCTGTTTTCTGTCGTGCTTTCAGGAATATACACAATGCCGTCAATACCGCCGTCACCGCCTTTTTTCTCGTTAATAATGGCGCGATTTTTTGAATAAGTGAGCACAATCCATTTTTCAAATTCTTTGCGGGTGCGGTCGTCTTTGCGATTGGCTAAAGCAACGGCGGCTTCAAAATCTTTGGGCACACCTGCAACCACGACATTATCCAATGCGCCTGCGTCTTGGTCTTCTAAACGCTTAAGAATTAATGAAATACTTTGAAAAGTAATATCAATTCCAATCCATTGACGTTTGAGTTTTTGAGCCACGGCGACCGTTGTGCCACAGCCACAGTAAGCGTCTAAAATCACGTCGTCTTCGTTTGAACTGGCTTGAATAATCCGTTCGAGTAAAGATTCAGGTTTTTGGGTGGGATAGCCTAAACGTTCTTTAGCAGCAGGATTAATAGCTTGAATATCTAACCAAACATCCATAGGAGTTAAGCCGTTATCTACATACCAACGATATTGCTTTCCACTTTTTCTAGGTGAAAAGTCTTCATAATATTCGCGTCCATTTTCATCAACTCCATGCCTTAAATGTGCTGTTCCTACGGTTCTTGGAACAGCTATTAAATCTCTGTTAAAAATATAATTTTTACTTTTTGAATACCAAAAAATAACATCGTGTTTCCGCAAGAACGTTGTTTTTCCTTTACCGCCTGTATTGTAGTGCCACACTATTTCATTTTTATAATCCCCGCCTTGAGAACAAAAAATCGCATCAATTACCAATTTCAAATAATGGCTTGCTGTGGGATCGCAATGTAAATAAAAACTTCCCGTCGGCTTTAACACGCGGTGAATTTCAGCAATACGCAGTGTCATGCTCACCAAATACGCCAGCAATGCGCCTTTCTTCAGAACCTTTTCAAGCCCTGTTATCAAGTCAATGCTTTGCTCGGTGAAAACGCCGTTGTAATTACTTTGGATTTCAGCAAGCCCGATATTGGCGTTGTCGTCCCATGTCCAAGTGTCGATAAATGCTTGTGCTGTGTCTTCTTTGCCGATGTTGTTGTAAATTTGGTTGTAATTGCGTTTTGAATTAAAGGGCGGGTCGATATAGCACAAGTCCACAGTTTCATCTTTGATGTAACGTCTTAAAACATCTAAGTTATCACCGTAATAAATTCTGTTTGTCATGTGAAATATCCTGAACGGCGGTTGCGAAAAAGTAACCTCAACGAATTAGAAAGCTGTTATGTTATCTTGATTGCTCATTTGCTGAAATGGCAGTTTCAACCTAATTATCAAGGGAGAAGTTGGTCAAATTCTATTGATGAGCAACGCATTAAAACTTGCAGTTAAGGAAACGAGACTGGATAAATCAATATTTCCTGTCGATTGTCCATACAGTCATGAACAATTGTTAGATGATGAGTTTTTGCCCTGAGTTCGGAATAAGAAATATTTATAGTAGGGTGGAATAGCGTAGCGTATTCCACCATGAAGCGTGATAGTTCTAGGGGGATGGTGGAATACGCTACGCTATTCCACCCTACTACTGGCAGTGCTCTGAGCACTGCCAGTCCTAAACTTCTTGTGTGCTATCAAGTGCAATAGGATGTGCCGACGTTAGGAGGCGCATCAGTCGAGATTACCTATCTCATGCAACTGATGCGCTTTGTTCCTCAGCACATCCTATTAGCTCTGATTAACTACTTCCCCTTCTCCAACAACTGATTCACCACCACCCCCGCCAACATCATCCCAAACAGCGCAGGCATATAAGAAATTGTGCCATTCACCGCACGCGGACGACCGCCAACATCGCCCGAAACAGGTTGATGCGGCAAAGGCTGACGTGCAATTTCTGACGAAAAAACCACAGGATGCGTCAAAGCCATATTCATTTTACGCAACTGCGAACGCAATTCACGGGCAAGGGCACATTGATGAGTTTTTTTCAGTGGCGCAACTTTGACTTTAGTCACATCTAAACGATTGCCCGCACCCATACTCGAAGCCACCGCCACATTTAACTGTAAACACGCCGCTACTAACGCCGCTTTGCAGGCAATGGAATCAATACAATCCACCACAAAATCAAACTGCCCTTGTTGCACAAATTCAACCGCCAAGTCTTTTTCTAAAAATTGCGTGCGAATATCCAATTCAATGTTGGGATTAATATCCCGCAGCCGCGCCGCCATAATTTCAGTTTTTGGCTGCCCAACGGTGGAATTCAACGCCACCAATTGGCGGTTTAAATTAGAAGCCCCAACCACGTCATGATCCAGTAAAGTCAGCTTTTTAATACCGACACGTCCCAAGGCTTCGGCAACAAAACTGCCGACTCCGCCAAGCCCTGCGATTAAAATATGGTGCTCACACAGGGCAGTTAAGGCGGGTTGCCCCAATAAAATTTCAGTTCGGGTAAAGAAAGATTCGCTCATAAGGGTAATGAAAACAGGCGTATAGCGTTGGCAGTGGTGACAGCAGCCACTTCTTCAATGCTTTGTTGACGGAGTGCTGCCAGTGCGCTCAAAACTTCGGGTAAATAGGCGGGTTCATTGCGCTGGTGTCGGTGATAAATCGACGGCTGGTCGGGCGCGTCGGTTTCAATCAAAATATTTTCTAACGGTAAATAACGCACTAAGCGTTGCAAATTATGTGCGCCTACATAAGTAATCGGTGCGCCAAATCCCATGTAAAAACCTAAGTCTAGCAATTTTTTCGCCTGTTGCACGCTGCCTGAAAAACTGTGAATCACACCGCGCACGCTGGGAAATTTGCGCAATTGATTAATGACTTCTTCCACGGCACGACGCGCGTGCAAAATCACAGGCAATTTAAACTGTTGGGCAATTGCCAATTGTTCAATAAAAAACTGCTGCTGTTTGACGCGATCCAATTCGGTCAAATAATAGTCCAAACCAAATTCGCCCACCGCAATTGGTTTTTCTTGGGTCAAATAATCCACTAAAGCCACTAAATGCGCGGGTTCATGTTCTGTAAGGAATACTGGGTGCAAACCATAGGCGGGATATAAACCTGCGTATTGCTGACACACCGTCCGTAAATTTTCCCACTGGGCAAAATTAATAGCAGGTACTATTTGTGCAACCACTCCAACTGCATGAGCGCGTTGTAAAGCTTCGCTTCTATCGCTTGCAAAACTCACATCATCAAAATGTGCATGGGTATCAATTAAGTTTAACATGGAACTGTGGGATGCCGCGTGATATATGGGGATTGGCTATGTCTTAAGCCCTGATAGCTTGTATATCTTTCTCTTACATAATATTTACAAATTTATATAAGTTTAGGAATTACGCAGTTTGAACACTAATTCCTTTGTTTATAATGAGTTATCATTGTACATTTTACTAAATATTTTTGTAGTAAAATCAAATTGTTGCTAATTAAACTGTGTAACTCTTAAAGCATTTTAAATGCAGTTAATATTAATTCACACTTAAAAATCAAAACGATAAAAATCACAGAGAGGTTCTTATCGCAAACTCGTGTTAAAATAATTCTGCGTAAGAAAAAATTATCTAAAATGGCATTAAATTCTGAAATTTAATCCTTGTCAAGAATAACTAGCTAATAAATCAAGTGATTTTAATTTCAAAGCAATAATAATCTTCTTACATCACACAGCCATTTATTTAAAATAAAAATCGCTGTCGTTATTCAGACCGTATTTAATTCTCTGATCAATATTATAAAAATGATGAAACATACAATTCTTGTAGTGGGTGGCGCGGGTTATATTGGCTCGCACATGGTAAAAATGCTGTTGTCCGCAGGTCATCATGTGGTGGTCTTGGATAATCTTTCCACGGGATACCGCGATGCGGTGCTTGGCGGCGATTTTGTGTTTGGGGATTTATCCGACAGCCTCTTGTTAGAGCGTTTATTTAAAGGCTATCATTTCAGCGGCGTGATGCACTTTGCCTCCTTCATTCAAGTGGGCGAATCGGTACAACAACCCAGCAAATATTATCAAAATAATGTCGCCTGCACCTTGAATTTGCTCGATGCAATGGTCAAGCATCAAGTGAAAGCCTTCATTTTCTCCTCGACGGCGGCAATTTTTGGAGAACCCCAATATGTCCCGATTGATGAAAACCACCCCAAGCATCCGATCAATCCTTATGGCACATCAAAAGCCCTGATTGAACAAATGCTGGTCGATTACGACCGCGCTTATAGTTTAAAAGCGGTATGCTTGCGCTATTTCAATGCCGCAGGTGCAGACCCCGAAGGGCAATTGGGTGAACGTCACGAGCCAGAAACCCATTTAATTCCTTTGGTGTTACAAGCTGCCAGCGGACAACGTACCCATATCAGCGTGTTTGGGGACGATTACGAAACCCCCGACGGCACTTGTATTCGTGACTATGTGCACATTAATGATTTATGCCAAGCGCATTTATTAGCTTTAGAACAATTATTAGCAGGCGCGAACAGTGCCGCTTATAATCTAGGCAATGGCAATGGTTTTTCCGTGCGCCAAGTGATTGAAGTCGCAGAACAGGTGACAGGTAAAAAAATTCCTGTGGTGATTGGACAACGCCGCGCAGGCGACCCTGCCCGCTTGGTCGCAGATTCACAACTGGCACGCACCGCTTTGAATTGGCAACCACAATTTGCAGATTTGACAACAATTATCAGTCATGCGTGGCAATGGGAAGTTCGCAGTAAACATCTTAAGTAGGTCATAAGTCGTTATGGAATTAATTCATCGGGTGAATAATAATTTTGTGGCAAGCATTGCGGTCAAAACGCAATCGATGCACAGTCTCGCGCCCTGCATTGTGCAAGCCGCGCAATATATGGTAGACAGCTTACAACAACAGCATAAAATTCTGAGCTGTGGCAATGGCGGCTCGGCGGCGGATGCCCAGCATTTTTCTTCGGAATTGCTCAATCGTTTTGAAAAACAGCGTGATGGTTTAGCAGCATTTGCTTTAACCACCGACAGTTCTACGATTACTTCAATTGCCAATGATGATGCTTTTGAATTCGTGTTTGCCAAGCAAATTTACGCACTGGGGCAAGCGGGCGATGTCTTACTCGCCATCAGCACCAGCGGCAATTCACCCAATGTGTTACGCGCCATCACCGCAGCTCACAGCAAACAAATGTCCGTGATTGCGTTGACGGGGCGCAACGGCGGCAAAATTTCCCAATATTTACAATCTTCTGATGTTGAAATTCGCGTGCCCAGTTATTCCACCGCCCGTATTCAAGAAGTGCATTTATTGGTGATTCATTGCTTATGTGATTTAATTGACAACATTCTGTTCCCTGATCCTAGCGAGTAAAGGCGGTTGCTATCATGCAAATTGAAAATATTCTCAGTCTGTTAGGTGTCATCAGTGTTGCGGGTTCTTACGTGGTGTTGTTGCTTGGCGTGGGCGTGATTGACAGCGAGTCAGGCAAAAGCCTTTATTTGCTCGGCGGCGTGATTGGGGTATTGATTGGCATGGGCTTGATGGGATTTGCGAAATTGATCCGCACCCAAGCACAATCTCTGAAACAATTAGAAGACATCGTGAAACTGACCCG
>JBDLSS010000305.1:0-4701 GCA_039799345.1 Pseudomonadota bacterium | reverse complement strand
AACTGTTTATTTGATAAAGTGATTTAACTCTTTGATTAAGCCCTCCCTAAAGGGGGCTAAAAATAAGAGATTTTGTCTTTTAAGTCCCCTTTAGGGGATTTAGGGGCTTCTTTTAGGGGTTGGGGACACAGTTAAGTTAAAAACTGCCTAATGCCTAAGCAATAACGACTTTTTCAAAAAGCACAGGTCTCTATAAAAATCCTACAAGCTACGCAATGAGCAGCGGCTTATTGCATCAACTTTACTTTTCACCATATTGCAGAGAGTTATACAAATGGGTAAAAACGTTGTAGTCATTGGCACACAGTGGGGCGATGAAGGCAAGGGTAAAATTGTTGACTTGCTAACCGACCGCGCGGCAGCGGTGACTCGCTTTCAAGGTGGACATAACGCAGGACATACTTTAGTTATCAACGGTGAAAAAACCGTCTTACATTTAATTCCGTCAGGTATTTTGCGCGAAGGTGTGTGGTGTTTTATCGGCAATGGCGTAGTGTTATCGCCCACTGCCTTGCTTGAAGAAATTAAAACTTTAGAAGATAAAGGCGTGCCTGTGCGTGAACGTTTGCGCATCAGCGATGCTTGCCCCTTATTGTTGCCTTATCACGTCGCATTAGATCAAGCCCGCGAACAAGCCCGTGGCGAAGCCAAAATTGGCACGACGGGGCGCGGCATTGGGCCTGCGTATGAAGATAAAGTGGCGCGTCGTGCCTTGCGCGTCAGTGACTTATTTCACCGTGAACGTTTCGCGGCTAAATTAGGCGAAGTCTTGGATTATCACAACTTTGTACTGCGTCATTATCACAAAGTTGAACCCGTTGATTTCCAAAAATTGTTAGATGAAACCATGAAAATGGCAGAAGTGATTATGCCGATGGTGGTTGACGTTGCCGATGAAATTCAAAAACTCAGTGCGGCAGGCAAAAATATTCTGTTTGAAGGCGCACAAGGCACGATGTTAGACATCGACCAAGGCACTTATCCTTTTGTGACTTCTTCCAACACCACCGCAGGTGGCGCGGCAACAGGCAGCGGTGTCGGCCCTTGTGATTTAGATTATATTTTAGGCATTACCAAAGCCTACAGCACTCGTGTCGGTTCTGGCCCTTTCCCCACAGAATTATTTGATTCTGTTGGTGATTTTCTCACTGAAAAAGGTAACGAATTCGGCGCAACCACGGGCAGACGGCGGCGTTGTGGTTGGTTCGATGCGGTGGCATTGCGCCGCGCTCGCATCATGAATAGTTTGACGGGCATTTGCATCACCAAACTCGACGTATTAGACGGTTTGGACAGCGTGCGGATTTGTGTCGGTTACAATTGCGATGGCAAAGAATTATCCGTTCCCCCCACAGGCGCAGAAGCTTTTGGCAAATGTGAACCGATTTATATCGACATGCCCGGCTGGAAAGAATCGACCTTGGGCGTGACCCGTTATGAAGATTTACCACTCAATGCGCGTAATTACTTGGAAAAATTGGAACAATTGATTGAAGTGCCGATTGATATTATTTCCACAGGTCCTGATCGGGTTGAAACTTTAATCAAGCGTCACCCCTTTGAATAAGCCTGATTATTGTTGAAGTTTGCAAAACCGAGCCTGATCCGCTCGGTTTTTTGCATCTATACTGAAAGGTCAAGTCTGTTTTACTGCGCCCCAATTCGTAGGCTAAACACTTTCAATCTTTAAAAGCCTCCTTTCATAAATTTAGCAGCGCAGTCTAGTTAAATCTTAATTTATAATATGTTTTTATTCCCACTGGTTATGGAGAGTCTAATCTTATGAAATATTGGCTAATTTTCTTATGTGCACTGTGTCTCAGTCCGCTCAGTTTTGCAGAAGGCAATGAACGCTATTCATCACAAAAAGTGGTTTATCAAATCAATGGTGAAGATGCCAAACAACAAGATGCTGCTTTGCGCAATATTCAAAATCACATCAAAGGGATTGGGGCGGATAAATTAGAGCTAACCGTGGTGTTATTTGGCGATGGGGTGAATCTATTGCAACGTGCTGCAAACGATGTGAATTTACAAACCCGAATTTTAGGTTTGAAAGAACAACGGATTAAGTTTTCCGTTTGTCAAAACACGCTGACCGCCCGCAAAATTAATTATCAAACCGATTTGTTTGATGTGAAGGCAGAAGATATTGTGCCCAGTGGCGTGGTTGAAATTGCCCATTTGCAACAACAGGGTTACGTGTATTTACGTCCCTAAAGCTTGAAAATTGAGCACGTCTTATCTAATCCACAAGGCTGAGGCGTGTTCATCTTCAATCTCTCCCTTATTCAGTCAATAGCATGCGACCCACACATTGAAAATTCTCTGCGTGAAAATGCTGACTTAGACAACACACTTTGGTAGGACGAAATCTTCATTTGGATCGCCTATCTTTAATTTCAACCAGTTATTGATTAGAGACTCAATTATGCGCCTATTCTATCTTGCGTTATTGTTGTTAAACACCCCCGTGTGGGCGGTCGATTTGATGAATGAAACCGATGAAACTTATGATGTCAAAATCACCAGCAAAGCTTCCAAAGTGGCACAACGTTTTTCAATAAAACCGCACGCTTTTTTAAAAGATGTCTGCGATAAACCCTGCACTATCAATGTGATGGGGATTGACGAAATCACCGCCCAAACCAAGGAACGCGTGGTGATTAATGAAGGAGCACTGAGTAAACGATGAGTTCAGAAACCCTGATTGCGGTCAGAAATCTCTCGCGCTATTACGGCAAATTTTGCGCCTTGCGCGAGGTCAGTTTTGAAGTCAAACGTGGTCAAGTCTTGGGATTTTTAGGCCCCAACGGCGCGGGTAAAACCACCACCATGCAATTAATCACGGGGACGCTTGCCCCCAGTGCTGGGGAAATCAGCGTGGCAGGTTACGATTTACTGGAACAACCGCTGCAAGCCAAAGCCGCTTTGGGTTATTTGCCCGAGCAGCCGCCCTTGTATCGCGACATGCTGGTTTCCGAATATTTACGTTTTTGTGCAGAATTGCACCAAGTGCCGCGTGCTGAAATCAACAAAGCGGTGAATTATGCAGCAGGACGTTGCGGCTTGGGGGAAGTTTTTTCCCGCCTAATTGGCAATTTATCCAAAGGTTATCAGCAACGGGTCGGCATTGCCCAAGCGATTATTCATAATCCTGCGGTGGTGATTTTAGATGAACCCACCGTGGGGCTAGACCCGATTCAAATTCGTGAAATTCGCAATTTAATCCGCGAGTTGGGTGAAGATCACAGCGTGATTTTATCGACGCATATTTTGCCCGAAGTGCAAGCGGTGTGTAATCACGTCCAAATTATTAAAAATGGCACGCTGGTGCTGAATGACACCATCGACGGCTTGCTTGCGCAAATGCAAAGCAACAGTTTACAAATTGGTTTGCGCCGCCTGCCCAGCGATTTACAAGGTTTTGCACAATTGTTGGGCGTGGAAACTGTAGAAATGATTGACGCGCAGCATTTACGCATTGGACACAGTGCAGCCCACAATCCCGCCGAGGCTATTGCCGAATTTGCAGTGATGCAAGGTTTAGGTTTATTTGAATTGCGCCCCGAACAACGCAGTTTAGAACAAATATTTGTGGATTTGACCTGTACCGAACCAGAAGCTATAGAGGAAATAACCTGATGTGGAGCATTGCTAAACGAGAATTGCAGGCGTTATTTTTGTCGCCCTTGGCATGGAGTATTTTGGCGGTGGTGCAAATTATTCTGGGCTTGGTGTTTGCGGTGCGAGTCAGCATGTTTTTAGAACCTGATTTTCAGGCACAACTTGCACAAGTGGCAAATCCGCCCGGCATTACCAGTTTGATTGCGGGACATGTGTATGTGTGGGCGAGCATTGTGTTTATGTTGGTCACGCCCTTGCTGACAATGCGCGTGATCAGCGAAGAGCGGCGTAATAAAACCTTAGCTTTGCTGATTTCCGCGCCTGTTTCAATGACGCAGATTATTTTAGGCAAGTATTTAGCCTTGCTGATTTTCTTTGGAATTATGGCAAGTTTGATTAGTTTGATGCCTTTATCACTGTTGGTGGGCGGCGCGTTGGACATGGGGCAATTGTTTTCAGGTTTTTTAGGTTTGTTATTGCTCACAGCGGCTTTTGCCGCGATTGGCTTGTATATTTCGACTTTGACCGCACATCCGACGGTAGCGGCAATTAGCACTTTTGGAAGTTTGTTGCTGTTGTGGATGATTGATTGGGCGGGCGGTAGTGAGGAACAATCGGGGCTGTTGGGTTATTTGTCCTTGACCAATCATTATCAAATATTTTTGAAAGGCTTATTGAGTAGTTCAGATGCGTTTTATTATCTGTTGCTGATCAGCTTATTTCTGATTTTGAGTATTCAAAGGCTAGATTCGGATCGGATTTAGACGTTATGCAGTTGAAAAACTTTTATTTACAATGAGTTAGTATTGTGCGCTGCATAATCATGTTTTTAGTAAAATCAAATAGTTATCGATTCAACTGCGTAACTCTTATTTCTTAACTTTTATAAGTAATGATTGATTGTAGTGGTTAATAAAATAAATGATAGCCCCGATGTGATTTTCTAACTTCTTGGAGAAAGATAACGTTTTTCTCACTAAACGACTGACTCGCTGTCTTAACGTATTGTTAAATCGCTCTATATGATTAGTCAGTCCTGTCTCTTTCCCTACTGCTTTATGGCGTTTAATGGGA
>JBDLSS010000304.1:0-3649 GCA_039799345.1 Pseudomonadota bacterium | reverse complement strand
CCCTGCGCCAATCCCCATATCCACCACATAATCCGCCGCACGAATCGCATCTTCATCGTGTTCAACCACAATCACGGTGTTGCCCAAATCGCGCAGCCGCAATAGCGAATTTAACAAGCGTTCATTGTCGCGTTGGTGCAAGCCGATAGACGGCTCATCGAGAATATACATTACCCCAACCAAGCCCGCCCCAATTTGGCTGGCAAGCCGAATGCGTTGCGCTTCGCCGCCTGACAAAGTGTCCGCGCTGCGTTCCAAGGTCAAATAATCTAAGCCGACATTGATTAAAAACTGCAAACGTTCCTGCACTTCTTTCAGAATTTTGCTGGCAATTTCGCCGCGTTGTCCCGTCAAAGTTAAAGCACTGAAAAAATCCTTCGCCCGATTCACAGGCAATGCCGCCAATTCAGGCAAGGATTTTTCCGCAATGAAAACGTGGCGTGCGGACGCATTTAAGCGCGTGCCGTGGCAACTGTCGCAGGGCTGCTGACTGAGATATTTCGACAATTCTTCGCGCACCGACTGCGATTCAGTTTCACGATAACGACGTTCCAAATTCAGCACGATGCCTTCAAACGGCTTGTTGCGGGAAAACGTGGTGCCGCTGTCGCTGGAATTCACAAAATTAATGCTTTCTTTGCCGCTGCCATAAAGCACAATCTGGCGAATATTTTCAGGCAAGCTTGAAAAGGGGGCTTTTAAATCAAAGTCATAATGTGCGGCTAAAGCTTCCAACATTTGATAATTGAATTGGCTGCGCTTGTCCCAGCCGCGAATTGCGCCTTCTGCCAAACTGTCGTTGGGATTGGCTAAGACTTTTTGCGGATCGAAAAACTGTTTCACCCCCAAACCGTCGCACGCCGCGCACGCGCCCACGGGATTATTGAATGAAAACAAGCGCGGTTCTAATTCGCTCAAACTGTAGCCACATTCTGGGCAGGCAAATCTTGCAGAAAAAACCAAGGGTTCGCGTTCAGGCTCGTTCATAAATGCAATTTTGGCGATGCCCTCGCCCAAGCGCAGTGCGGTTTCAAAAGATTCTGCGAGCCGTAATTTCAAATCTTCACGCACTTTGAAACGATCCACCACCACTTCAATCGTATGTTTTTTATATAAATCTAAACTCGGCGGCTCGTCTAAATTAATCACTTCGCCATTGACCCGCGCCCGAATAAAACCTTGAGCCAATAAGCTTTCAAATAATTGAATATGTTCACCTTTACGCTCTTTAATCGCGGGCGCGAGCAGCATTAATGCCGTGCCTTCGGGTAAAGCTAACACCTGATCCACCATTTGGCTGACGGTTTGCGCGCTTAATAAAATGCGATGCGTGGGGCATTCAGGTTCACCGACACGGGCGAACAGCAGGCGTAAATAATCATAAATTTCAGTCACCGTGCCCACGGTGGAGCGCGGATTGTGTGAAGTCGATTTCTGCTCAATCGAAATCGCGGGCGACAAACCTTCGATGTGATCCAGCTCGGGCTTTTCCATCATCGATAAAAATTGCCGCGCATAAGCAGACAAGGACTCGACATAGCGGCGTTGTCCTTCGGCGTAAATCGTATCGAAGGCGAGCGAAGATTTTCCTGAACCTGATAAGCCCGTGATGACAATTAATTTATCGCGGGGCAAATCGAGGTCGATATTTTTCAAATTGTGGGTTCGCGCCCCGCGCAGCCGTATCGTGTCCATTGCCATGTTAGTTTCTCCAAGCGTTTAAAAATTCGTCAAAATGCGGCTTATTTTCGCGGCGCAAGGTGTCTTTAATCCGCGCCATTTCAACTTTGACTTGTTCGGGGCTTAAGCGTCCGCGCATTTGTTCAAAGCGCAAATACACTAAGTAAGTGTTTAACACGTCGGTTTCGCAGTAATTACGGATTTCAGGCAATTGACCTTTTAAATAGGCATCCCAAACTTGCGAGCCATCCATGCCCATTTTTCCAGGAAAACCGAGCATTTTGGAAATCTCGTCTAATTTGCTGGACGCGCCGCGTTGGAAATTGGCAAGCACATCCATTAAATCTAAATGGCGTTCATGAAAACGATTTAAGTAATTGTTCCATTTGAAATCGCCATCATTTTTCCAATATAACGGCGCGCTGACACTGTGCAATAAACTGCGGTAATGAATCACGGGCAAGTCGAAACCTGCGCCATTCCATGAAACCAGCGTTGGGGCATAATGTTGAATGCCTTTGAAGAAATCTTGCAGTAATTCGGCTTCGCTGGAATGCAATTCCCCAATGGATTTCACCACCAATTTTTCTGGGGTGCTGAGCACGATGGAAATCGCGACAATGCGCTGTAAATGCGGGCGTAATAAAGAATCGAGTTCGCCTGTTTCTTGGTTGCGGTTGTGAAACATCACGCGGGAAACGTCTTCTTCGCTTAATTTCTGCATTTCGACGGGATTGCCATATACGACTCGCCCCGATTCGGTGTCGGGCACGGTTTCAATATCAAAAACTAATACATTCATGGGATAACCTGCGTTGGGAGAGGGAGAGTTTGAAAAGAGGTACTTTGGACATTGATCATGCTTTGAACTGCATCCCCTACCTTAATATGGGGTAGCTTTTGAAAAAGCGGGATTGAGGGGGATTTAAGATCACGGCAACTATTGGGATTTTTAAATCCCCCCTGCCCCCTTTTTCAAAGGGGGTGAAAAGCTAAAAACTTAAGCTATTAATTACTTACGCTTCCATTTGCCATTGGCTTCTTGATACCACCAACCTGCCTGGGCGCGTTGAATCCAACGCGTTGCAAAGATTTGGCGAATATTTTCTTCCCATTCAGGCTGACCATTGGCATTGGCGATTTCTTGATAAAGTTCACTGCGATCTGCATTTTCTTCTGCAATCAAACGTTGTGCTTCACTGCGAGATTTCAGCGCAATCATGCTGGCATCATGAATGCCAATTAAGCCGTTTGTGGTAAAACCAATGCCGCCACTGCGATAAAAAGGTTCTAACAATTTATAACGGGCTGCCATGTTAATTTGTAAGGTATTGACGGTAGGCGTTGCGACATTAATATCCAATTCATTCGCAACCGCCGCAGGAATCAGTTTTAACAAAGCATGACCAAACCAGAAACGTGCATCGCTTTGTTTATCGGTTTTTGTGGGTTCAGGTTTAACAGGTTTATTGTCTTTGGCGGGTTCGGTTTTTTCTGATGCAGCTTCAGGTTTTACGGAGGCTGGGGATTTATCGCCTGTGGTTTCTTTGCCCCAGACTTCATCGATGATTCTGTCAGCGGCTTTTTCAGCTGCCGCCGCAGGGAAGTACACATTAATCGTGACGCAAGCAGAAAGTATCAAACTGCTTACCACGATAAATAAGGGCAGGCGGAATAATTTGGTCATTAAAATTTCCTTTTATAATGAACTAGAGAGAATAAACTCAAGATTAGCGAGATTAGACCAAATGCACAAGCGGGCTGGCTTAGACTGTGTTTGCTAGGGCGTGTCATCAATTAGGTTTTAATAGAAAGTAGCGCGTTTAAAAACCTTTAGAGAAGTCCCCTCCCCCTAAAGGGGAGGGCTTAATCAAAGAGTATAAATATTATGTATAATATACAGTTAAGCAACTATCATCCTTAAGCATTTGATTCCCTTCATAACAAATGAATAGCTTAATCTCATACT
>JBDLSS010000303.1:0-5998 GCA_039799345.1 Pseudomonadota bacterium | reverse complement strand
ATAGTTACAGATTTAACTGCGTAACTCCTAACTTGAATGAGCGGAGTGGGGCAATCCTTGGAGTTATTCTTCCATCCACGCCCATAACAATAAAATACAGCCCAACGCCCCTAATAATGCCCCGAGCATGGGTAAATTCCACGTTGCATAAAACATCGTCCATGTTTTCAGTGCCAAAATAATACTGCCACTGATTAAGAACATGCCGCCAATGAAAGTTAGTTTACTGCGCTGGTGTTGATGATGTAAGTTTTGGCGCAGTAATTTCACTTCTTTCGCCAGTTGTTTAAGCTGAATACTTTCTTGCTGCTTCATCGTTAAAGCTTCATGCACCAGCATTGGCAAACTCGGCAAATGTTCTGCCCACAGCGGCGCATTACTTTTAATACCGCGCACAAAAGCGCGCCAGCCAATGCGTTCACTCATCCAGCGTTCTAAAAACGGTTTGGCGGTTTTCCACAAATCCAACTCAGGATAGAGTTGTCGCCCCAAACCTTCAATATTTAACAAAGTTTTCTGTAATAAGACTAATTGCGGCTGCACTTCCATTTGAAAACGCCGCGCAGTTTGGAACAGGCGCAGCAGCAATAAACCAAAAGAAATATCTTTCAAGGGGCGGTTAAAAATCGGCTCGCACACGCTGCGAATCGCGCCTTCAAATTCTTCAATGCGCGTGCCTGCGGGCACCCATTCCGAATGCACATGCAGCTCGGCAACGCGCCGATAATCGCGGTGAAAAAACGCGAGAAAATTTTCCGCTAAATAATGCTGATCTTTGCTGCTCAGCGTGCCCATGATGCCGAAATCGACCGCAATATAAAACGGATTTTCTAAATCTGTGGTATCGACAAAAATATTGCCGGGGTGCATGTCGGCATGGAAAAAATTATCGCGAAACACTTGGGTGAAAAAGATTTCTACGCCCGCTTCTGCCAAATGTTTTAAATTCACATTGCGTTGCTTTAATTCATCAATATTGCTGATGGGCAAGCCATAAATGCGTTCAACCACCATCACATTGCGCTGGGTGTGTTCCCATTCAATGGTAGGCACGTAAAGCAATTTAGAGCCTTCAAAATTGCGTTTCAGCGAGGTGCAATTGGCGGCTTCCTGCATCAAATCCAGTTCGTCGTGCAGATTTTTTTCAAATTCTGCGACCACTTCCAGAGGGCGTAAACGCCGCCCTTCTTTCCAATAACGCTGCGCCAACCGTGCGATTAAATACAATAAATCAATATCATGCTGAATCCGCGCTTCAATGCCGGGGCGCACCACTTTCACCACCACCGCACGTCCATCGTGTAAACGGGCGGCATGAACTTGCGCAATCGAAGCGGCTGCCATTGGCGTAGTTTCAAACTCACTGAATACTTCGTCAATGCGTTTTCCATACGCAGTTTCAATAATTTGGCGGGCTTCATTCCCACAAAACGGGGTGACATTGTCCTGCAATTTTGTCAATTCAAAGGCAATATCGTCGGGTAATAAATCGCGGCGCGTGGAAAGAATTTGTCCAAATTTGATAAAAATCGGGCCCAATTCTTCCAAGGCTAGGCGAATACGCGCCCCGCGTGCTAAATTTTTTGGACGAAACCAATAACCCGGTGTGAGATAGGACACAAAGCGCAGCGGGCGTAAAACTTCGAGAGAAAGCAATAATTCATCTAAACCATAGCGAACAATGACCAGATAAATTCTTATTAAATTAAGGGATTGTCGAAACATTATCAGGCTTTGGTGAGGCGTTGAATACGCTGTTCAAGACGCGCAACATCATCTCGGAGATGATCTGTTGCATTGAGAAAATGATCGACTTCGCTGGTGGCGGGCAACTGTTGCGTTTCTTGTTGTAAATAATCCTCAAGATTGCTATGCAAACTGTCGATGCTTTCGCGTAAATGTTGATGCCCTCTGCGCAATAAACTTCCGATGCCATGCGCAGGTACGTCGCCCAACACTTTTGAAAATTGCTCTTCCCAGTCAATCTCTAAATGCTGGATGATTTTTTGGAGTTGTTGCGCCACGCCTAAATCTCCATGAACTGTGATCTCAGGCATACTGGCAAGATTCGCCTCAGTTTGCAATAACAAACGTAATAAACTGAAGGGTGCACCTTGAATACAAGTGTCTGCTTCGCCCTTATAACTTGAAAATATCAATATGTTATGGCGTGAAGGCAATAAGGTGAAATTTAGATTTAAATCTAACACCTCAATTCTGATACGCTTTCCAGAAAGGGCTGCCATTTTTGCCAAGCTTTGCGGAGCAAGATGCAGGGCATGATTTAAGATGGTTTCGGCAACTGTTGCTAATAAGACAGGGAAAGTAAATTGCATGATTATAAGCCCCCTTAAAGTTTATAACCCCGATGAATCGCGACAATACCGCCGCTGAGGTTATAGTAATTACACTGTGCAAATCCGACTTGTTCCATCATACTTTGCAGCGTTTTCTGGTTGGGGTGCATCCGAATCGATTCCGCTAAATAACGATAACTGTCAGCATCTTTTGCAATCAATTTACCCAAAAAAGGTAAAATTTTGAAAGAGTAAGCATCATATAAAGGTTTGAGAGGGGCAACTTGCAACTCGGAAAATTCAAGGATAATCACGCGCCCGCCGGGTTTCAAAACGCGGAGCATGGAAGCCAAAGCAGCAGATTTGTCGGTGACATTGCGCAAGCCAAAGGCAATGCTGATCACATCAAAGCTGTTGTCGGCAAAGGGTAATTTCTCGGCATTGACTTGGGCATAATCGACTAAAATGCCTTCATTTAACAGGCGCGTGCGTCCTTGTTGTAGCATGGCTGGGTTAATATCTGCTAACACGACTTTGCCTGTCTCTCCGACTAATTTGGAGAATTTCGCGGCTAAATCGCCTGTGCCGCCTGCTAAGTCGAGGATACGTTGTCCGCGTTGCACGTTGGCAAGTTCAATGGCGAAACGTTTCCACAGGCGATGAATGCCTAAGGACATTAAATCATTCATTAAGTCATAGTGGGGCGCAACAGACTCAAACACTTGAGCAACTCGTTTGACTTTTTCGGGCAAAGGAACTTGGGTAAAACCAAAATGGGTAGTAGATTCAGATTCGTTCATGATGTAGGTTCTCGTCAGCAAATTTTTTGGGTACGCAAGCTGTAAATATGCATATTCCGTGCAAAACAGTCAGATAAGTAATAGATGGGGTTAAACGCTATTTATTAATAGTCGGTGGAATTGTATTTGGAAATGTACATGTTGTGGGGACAGTCTAAAATATTGTGTCGTCAATTATAATGATGTCTGAACCACAATTCACTTAATTTACACAATGATTGTGATTAAACCTTGAAGGCAGTGTTTTGAAATAATGACGAGACCTGCTAGGTTTTTAAAACCTAGTCTTGAGGTGTATGGGAACGAGGGAATTGCATAGGATGTGCCGACGAGAGGAGGCGCATCAATTGAGATGATAGTTTTCAATTGCAAAGCTTAACGGTGTGACGAGTTTGGGTTTTCATCAACCTGTGCCGATTATTCCGTTTTTCAATTTGACTTTGATGCACAATACGGGCGCGGCGTTTAGCTTTTTGGCGCATGAAAGTGGCTGGCAACGCTGGTTTTTTTCGGTGCTGGCAATTGTGGTGAGTGCGGCATTAATTCACTTCCGTTTAAAGAAGAGCGGTTTTCTTAAAGCTCTATTCAAACCTGCTAGGTTTTAAAAACCTAGCAGGTTTTTGAATTAATAGTCATTTAAGTAGGAGGCGTATTAATTACACGAATGATAGCCTAGGTTTGCTTTAGTTTAGGTACACCAACCCAGATCATAGTGACATCTGCCTGACCTTCTATTTCAGGATGTTCAAGATCATAGCTTTGTTTATACAGTTCTCTGTAATACCCACTATATGGCTCCGCGATGGGACTATTTATATTAAAAAGACCATATTGATTTAAATAAGGCGAAAAATCAGTAAATAACTCAGAATGATAGTAAATGCCATCCAATAATAATGAGGGTGACCACCCAGAACTTATATCCATTCCAAGCCACGCTATTTCTAAATCAACCTCAAAACTGGGAACATAAGATTTATCTATTAGCTCTGCATAGAGCACAATGATCTCATTTTGCATTCGTTCAAATTCATTTACAAACCTCAAAATTTCTTGAGCAAGTTCAAGATCATCCGTTGTGTAGACTATTATTGTTCCACTGTCTGATAAAGAATCCAACAGCTTTTTATGATGTTTGGGTATAATTCTATTAAATTCCTGATAGACAGGATCATAAATATCGATCCATGAACATCTATAAGGCCCATGATAATAAATACTTCCAAACTTTGGCGCAGAAAAACCGTGAAGCATATTGAATTCAGGACGCTTTACCACGGCAAAACCACATATCTTTTCCATTCATTGTCTCCTAATAGTCGATATGTATCATATCATCGGAATTAAATAACGCATGATTATTTTATCAAATGAATTTAAGCAGTTAAGTTTAGAATATCCTATAAAAACTGAAGTCGCACGAGTGTATAAAATTATTGATTTGTTTGCAGGAATTGGCGGCATTCGGACAGGTTTTCGGCAGGCATTTAAAGAAGATGCGCAATTTGTGTTTTCTTCGGAAATCGATAAATTTTCAGCACAAACTTATCAAGCGAATTATGGTGAGTTGCCCGTTGGCGATATTACTCAAATTAATGAAACTGATATTCCTAAATTTGATATTTTACTGGCGGGTTTTCCCTGTCAGCCGTTTTCTCATGCAGGATTGAAAAAAGGTTTTGAGGATGTACGCGGTACTTTATTTTTTGACATCGCCCGCATTGTGAAACATCACCAGCCCAAAGTGGTATTTTTAGAAAATGTAAAAGGCTTTAAAAATCATGATAAAGGCAATACTTTTCGCGTCGTTAAAAATACCTTAAATGAATTAGGTTACACCGTTTATTCGGAGGTTTTAAATGCCAAAGATTTTGGCGTGCCTCAAAATCGTGAGCGGATTTATATCATTGCTTTTCGGGAACAGCTTAACTTTGAGTTTCCAACACCGCCAAAACCTAAAGTTAAATTAGGCGACATTTTGGAACGAGAACTTGATGAAAAATATACGCTTTCAGATAATTTATGGAAAGGACATCAGCGGCGTAAACTCGAACATTTACAAAAGGGAAATGGTTTTGGATATTCTTTGTTTGATGAAAACTCGGCATATACCAGCACAATTTCTGCACGATATTATAAAGATGGTTCGGAAATTCTAGTTTCGCAAGCGGGCAAAAATCCTAGAAAACTGACACCGCGTGAAGCTTGTCGTTTACAGGGATTTCCCGAAGATTTTAAAATTACAGTTAGCGACACCCAAGCTTATCGACAATTTGGCAACAGTGTTTGTGTTCCTGTGATTCGTGCGCTGGCAGAAGCGGTTTTTAATGCTTTATCACGAAAAATAAAATGAATATGACGACCCCGAAAATCAAAATCACTGACGAAAAGTTTGATATTAACCTCAAGTTCTACTTTTTTCTGAAACATTTGGTGAAATCTAAACTGACACCTAATCAGATTTCAAAGACTTTGGAAATTTACAAGGTCAACGCAACAACGATCTGGCAAATTACCGTTGAAAAGATACAACAACAAATTACCCAACTAGGTGGGCAACGCAAACAAAATGATTATGCTGAAGTTATTGAGCATATACACAATCAGGATGATTTAGAGTTATTTATTTTCAGCTTACGCCTTTATGCAATCAAAGATTTACTGCTAAGCGAGGCTAAATTAAAAACGATTACTATCGCTGAACGGCTTGCCAGTTTGCCGCCACTTTCTCTTGAATATGACAAGTTGTCAGTAATGACACCTTATTCAGCAAGAGTTAATGGCGCACTGTTAGCCTTAGTATTTTTTGAAAAACTGGCGGCAGGTCAATCCGATTTCATGTCACAGGAAGTAGAGTGTTTTTTAAAATCTTTATCAATTTCAGCGATGAATTTAGTCAGT
>JBDLSS010000302.1:0-7951 GCA_039799345.1 Pseudomonadota bacterium | reverse complement strand
GCTTGAGGCGCTGTTGACTGAGAGTGTACAGTGTTTCTTGTCCCGTAAAGAAACCCGTTATCCTCAGCATGTGAATCGTTCAGTATCCTTTAATGCGATAAAGAATAAAGCCTTGGATATTCCGACATGCACTCGAAGTCATCGTTTAGTTCTAAGGAGAAGTTCTTCTACTACGAGTTTGCTCCTATATGCTAAACAGGCTAAGAAATCTTGCTTTTAACTCTTAACTTAATGGCTGTGAAACAGAGTTTGGGAACGAGAAAGTGTATTTGCGTGCACATTCAAAATTTTTGATGCTTCTCGGCTGCTGTAGTATTTCATCTGTATCCATATGTTGAGTAAGGTTAGCAAACCTTAGCAAATTAGATACTTTAGGTAAACCCTTTAAGGACGTGAAAAACCATCCAACAATACAGGTTGTCCATTGGCAAACTGCGCCCACGACATTTGGCGGTGTACAACACCATTATTGTCTAAACTTAATGCCCCCGTATAAGCCTTTAATTGCATTGAATTTTGTGCCTTCAAGCTTGCCAATTGCAACAGCAAGTTATACGCATCAATCCCAAACGCATATAAACGTTTAAATTGCGTCAGGTTCTCTGGTGAAGATTGTTGAATGCTGTTCTGCAACTGTCTGCCCGCCTCATCAGGTGCAAGCACCCACGGCATATCTCCAAAACGAATTCCTTCTAATTCGCGATCATTTTGCAAGTCCACCGTGCCCGTATACACATGCGAGGTGCTATAAATTGGCAAGTTGCCATTGCCAAAATTCCGCAACAAGGGGCGAATTTGGCGAGCGAATGGGGGCGAGGCGGCTAAAAAGACCATGTCCACTTGTGCAGTCAACATCGCTTGTTTGACGGTATTTTCAAAATTTTGCTGGCTGTAATTACGCACAATTTGCAACTTGCCCCCACGTTTCACCCATTCTTGTTGAAAAGCTTTGAGTACCCGAGCACCCCAATCACCTTCGGGCACAAACGCCGCCGCCATACTTAAACCTTCATTCCGCGCCCGAATCGCCGCATCTCGCGCTTCATCTTCTGGCAGCAGGGCGAATTGATAAAAATTCACCCGATTCGGGCTATTTTCCAAAGAATTCAGGGCAATAGTGGGCACAGGCAAATAACTTTGATTATTGACTAGCACATTCACTGTGTCTTTTTCTAAAGGACCGACTACAAAATTTGCGCCTGAGGTAATCACTTGTTGATAGGTTTGCACAATATTGCTGCTATTTGCATCGTAAAATTTCACCTCGGGGCGCGGCAAAGTGAGATTATCCGCATACCATGCCGCCATAAACCCCTCTTTCACTGCATCAGCCTGCGCCTTGAAACTGCCAGACAAGGGCAGTAATAAGGCAACTTGCTGCGGTTTGGTCGAAATCGGTTCTTGTTGTTGTGCCATGGTTTTTAAAGAAGGCGAATTATTGGCTTGAATTAAATTCGGGAGAATATTGCGACTGGCGGGATGATAGGGGTAACGATTTTGCCACTCTAACAACGCACTTTGTAAACCGTGTGGCGGCGTATTGCGTGCCAAGCTTGCCAAGGCAAACCAACCTGGCAAAAAGTTAGAATTTCCCATGTTTGCATTGTTTAAAGTTTCAGGCGGCAAGGCTGATAAAATCCGCCAGATGTATTCATGCGCTTCTTGCAAATCGGCAACATTGGCATCGAGCAAACTATCCAATTGCGCCAATTCTTGTACCGCCCCCAAAGTATTGCCACGCGTTTCTTGCAATTTAGCACGCAATTCATAGTATTTAATTCGCAGTTTTACGGGTAAACTCACTGCACCCATTTGACTTAAACGTGCGTCTGCTTCGTCTAAACGTTTCTCAGCAATGAGTAAATGAATCTGAGAAAATTCAATCTGATGCTGCAAGCCAATGCTGCGACTGACATCAATTTCAGCCAATAAGCTTTTCGCTTCAGAAATCGCTTTGCCATCTAAATACGCTTCAACCGCCGCTAATTGATAGGCTTGTTTACTGGGGGCGGGTAAACGACTGGCTAACACTCTATATTCATTAGCCGCTTCGGCATGCTTCCCATTTTTTTCCAAACGTTTCGCTAACTTAACACTGTCTTCTGTGATATTTGCCAGCACGAGATTAGGTTTATTTGGTGCGCTCTTTGGCGAGAGCGTAAAAGGGATATTGGTACATCCTTGTACGATTAGAGCAACTAAGAGACTCAAACCAAAGCGGCGTAACTTGTTCATAATATTCCACTAATAATGAGGAGATAGAAAATCGACGAGCTTATTGTAACTGATATAAACCGAAATATTGAAGCAATCCCAAGTGACTTGCTTTTGAATCATTCACCAAAATACGGTATGCACTTTTTTGGGGTGAAGGTTCATATTGCTAATTATCCACAGGACTATATACTAAACAAACTAGCCAATTCCGCTAACGATATTCATAATAAATCACATGCCAAAGCCCGAGAAACTTGTAGAGGAACATCTTAAGATGCGTATAAAAGGATGCTTAGCCTTACTCCTGCTGCTGCCTTTAACCGCTCATGCCGCCAAACCTGCCGATGAAGATGCAGGTGGGGATGATCCACCGATTGTTAAAAAAGTCGTCTCTTGGAGCAATGGCGACTATTATGACGGCGAATATGAAGGCTCAGAACGCTCAGGCAAAGGTCTGTACATCTGGGCGAATGGCGATTATTTCGAGGGCGAATTTGTCGAAGGCAAACGCAATGGCGCAGGAACTTACACCTGGGCAAATGGCGACAAGTTCACTGGCGAATACATGGATGACAAACGCGACGGTGAAGGTACGTACATCTGGGCGAATGGCGATAAATTCGTGGGTGAATTTGAAGACGGCAAACGCAAAGGCGGTAAAGTCGTCGCTGCGCCCAAAAAAGCCGCGCCTGTGGCTGCTGCAACCCCAACCCCAACCCCCAGTGTCGCCGCTGCTAAAGTTGAACCCGCCAAAGCTGCCACACCTGATAAACCTGTAGAAAAGCCTGCTGAAAAAGTCGCAGAAAAATCTCCAGTAGTCGTTCCAGAAAAACCTGTTGAAAAAGCACCTGAAAAAGTTGTTGAGAAACCCGCCGAAAAAGCTGCTGAGAAAATCGCAGCGGCAGTCGTAGAACACAAGGCAGTCGAAAAAGCGGAAAAAACTGCAAAAGCGGTAGAAAAGTCTGTTGAAAAAGTCACCGAACATAAAACCGCTGAAGATGAGCCTGAAACTGCTGACACGCAAGCCACCGCACAAGCCAAGCTTGGGGAAAATAAAGTTAGCCTGAAGTGGAAAAATGGCGACAGCTATGAAGGTGATTTCGTCAACGGCAAACGCACAGGACAAGGGATTTACTTGTGGAAAAACGGTGACCGTTATGAAGGCGATTTTGTCAAAGGCAAGCGCGAAGGTCAGGGTAAATATACTTGGAAAAATGGCGATACTTATGACGGCGATTTCGTCAAAGGCAAACGCACAGGCAAAGGTATTTACATCTGGTCAAACGGCGACCGTTATGAAGGCGAATTTTCTGATGGCAAACGCATGGGTAAAGGCAAATTAGTCTGGGCCGATGGCGATAGCTACGAAGGTGAATTTGTCAATGGCAAGCGCACAGGCAAAGGGATTTATATCTCTGCCAGTGGCGACCGTTACGAAGGCATGTTTAATGCGGGCAAGCGCACTGGGCAAGGGGTTTTCATCTCTGCTGATGGCGCAAAGAACGAGTTAAAGTATAAAAAAGGGAAATTGGTTAAATAGTTTTTAGCTTCACCCTTTGAAAAATGGGGATTTAAGATCGTGGTAATTATGGAGATTTTTAAATCCCCCTGCCCCCTTTTTCAAAGAGGGTGAACGGCTCGAAGTGGAATGGATTAAAGTTATTCTCCACAATTTCACACGCTTCAAAATTTAAATCTATTCTCTCCCGCTTGATATTTTCCTGAAAGCCTGCATAAAAGCATAGTAAAATACTACACTGATTTTTATCATCGCTTTTACCGCCCCCTTCCAAAACCAAGGAGTTTTACATGGCAACTATCACCCTCAAAGGTACACCCATTCACACCGCTGGCGATTTCCCCGTTGTTGGCAGCACCGCCCCCGCATTAACGCTGGTTAATGGCAAGTTAGAAAATGTTAGCCTCAGCGATTTTGCAGGCAAGAAAAAACTGTTAAATATCGTCCCCAGTTTAGACACACCCGTGTGTGCAACCTCTACCCGCAAATTTAACGAAACTGCATCTAAACATCCCAATACCGTGGTATTAATTGTGTCTGCTGATTTGCCATTTGCACAAGGACGTTTTTGCACGGTGGAAGGTTTGGAAAACGTGATTGCTTTATCCACGATGCGTTCACCCGCTTTCGCGACAGATTATGGGGTGTTAATTGAAGATGGCCCTTTGGCTGGGATTACTGCCCGTGCCGTGGTAGTTTTAGACGAAAATGATAAAGTGATTTACAGCGAATTAGTGCCTGAAATCGCGCAAGAACCTGATTATGAAAAAGCCTTAGCCGCCTTATAAAGTTCCCCAATGCTCTCACCTTGTGGGAGCATTTCCGCAAGAGTTTTCATCATGTCCGCAAAATACCTGCTGCTTAGCGTCTTGTTTTTAACCACGTCACAGGCTGCCGAAGTCAATTTCTCCAAAGCGTATATCATTCCCGACTCTGCACAATTGCGTGTTGGCGGCGTAGAAGTACGCAACGATAATGCTCGCACACAACACGAATTAGTTTTAGGGTTTAAGTCTGAAGACAGTAGTTTTTCCTTAATCGATAATCGCTTGCAAGCGGTGTTTGATGTGGAATTAGTGTCCCAACAATTGCGCGGTACTGAATGGCGCGGGCGTTATGACAGCGGCAAAAATCTCTACGACACGACGTTTTATTTCAATGGTTTAGTAAATGGCATGGTGACGGGCGAAATGGTGCACCGTTCCCCTGATCCTGCGGCAAGCAGTTTTTTACGCACCCTTGTCGGTGGCATTTTGAGCACAGAATATTTGGTTGATCAAAAAGGCGATGGCAAAGCAACCTGGATGGATGCCCATGCTTACGCACAATTAATTCAAGACATTGATCAAGCGAATCGTGATGCACAACAAGCTGCGAGTACGACTGCTGCCAGCACTGCGACTACCACGACCAAAACAAGCACCACAACTACGCCCGTGTTACGCAGTTATCCCAGCGTGCAAGAAATACGTTATTACTTGCGTTTGAAACGCCTACTCGCGTTGGAAGTGAACAGTGATAGCGGCAATTGGGGCGCAAGTGCAGAGTATCGCATGGATTTAGGAAAAGATAATATTATGCGTGGCAGTGTGGGCACGCCGCCTGACAGCTATAGTAATACCGATGTCACCAGTAATAATGGTTCAATTAGTTTGACATTAGTGCGTTGATTCGATCTCGTTCCCATGCTTCCGCGTCACTGCCATTAAGTTCAGCATTAGCTAAAGAATCATGCGGTTTAAATCGAGCATAAGAGTTACTAAAAGCACAGTCATTTTTATTTACTAACTGACACCTAGTTTTTTGGTGTATAACAACTCCACTTTACTGAAATTACTATTATTTTATATAAAGTTATAGATATAATATAAAAGAAAGATATACTATATAATATCTTTCCTAAAACAGTGATTTACGACAAAAGTTGAATAAAGTTTCTGATCCTACAAGCCTTTTTAGCAGCGACTTCAGCCTAGAACCTCAAGACAATCAGCGTTTGGCGAATCTCTGTGGTCAATTCAATGAACATCTTCACCAACTTGAACAACGTTTTCAGGTGGAGATTAAACAACGTGGTAACCAATTCCGCCTCACAGGCGATGCGGTTGCGGTCGAACAAGCCAAAGCCTTGTTACACCAGCTTTATGTGACCACCCTCAGTGAACAATTGAACCCCGAACAAATCCATCTGTTTTCCCAAATCTCCAGCGTAGAAACCACCGTGCAAGAACAAATCGATACGCCACTGACGGATGAGTTTCCCGAAGGCGCGGAAGTTATCATTCGCACCAAACGCGGCATGGTGAGAGGGCGCGGCTTGAATCAACGTCGCTATCTCAATCAAATTGTGCGCCATGATATTAATTTTGGTATAGGGCCTGCGGGCACAGGAAAGACTTATTTAGCCGTCGCTTGTGCAGTTGAAGCTTTAGAACGTGAACAAGTACGCCGCATTGTGTTAGTGCGTCCTGCGGTCGAGGCAGGCGAGCGTTTAGGTTTTTTACCTGGCGATTTATCGCAAAAAGTCGATCCCTATTTGCGCCCTTTATATGATGCGCTGTACGACATGTTGGGCTTTGAGCGCGTTGCCAAATTAATTGAACGCACCGTAATTGAAATTGCGCCATTGGCGTATATGCGCGGTCGGACTTTAAGCGACTCTTTCATCATTCTTGACGAAGCGCAAAACACCACCGTAGATCAGATGAAAATGTTTTTAACCCGTTTAGGCTTTGGCTCAACCGCCGTGGTCACAGGCGACATCACCCAGATTGACTTGCCGCGTGAACGTCCCTCAGGTTTGAAACAAGCGATTAAAATTTTGCAAGAAGTCGAAGGAATTAGTTTCACCTTTTTCGATTCTAAAGACGTGGTGCGGCATCCTATCGTGGGACGCATCATCCAAGCCTACGAAAAATTAGATGCTCAGAAGGATTATTGATAGTGAGACCCGCACTTATCGATGTGCAATATGCCAGCGATTTACCCGATTTACCCGAGACAGATGTTCTACAATTGTGGGTTGAAACGGTTTTAAATCATCCCGGTGTCAACTGTCCACTCGCAGTGCCCGCAGATGAAGCTTTAGAAGTCACGATTCGCATTGTTGATGAACACGAAGGGCAATATCTGAATCAACGCTGGCGCGGGAAAACCGGTCCTACGAATGTGCTGTCTTTTCCCTTTGAAAGCCCGCCTGAAGTACCGATTCCCTTGTTAGGCGACATCGTGGTGTGTGCACCCGTGGTGTTGCGTGAAGCGGAAGAGCAGCATAAAAGTTTAACCGCCCATTGGGCGCATTTAGTAATTCATGGCACACTGCATCTTTTGGGCTATGATCATATTGAAGATGCTGATGCTGACATTATGGAAGCCTTAGAAATCGAAATCCTGACAAAATTGACCTACCCTAATCCTTACTCTGAATAAACTATGAATCCTCCATCCCCTGCTAGATCGTGGTTTCAACGAGTTTTACAAGTGCTCGCCTCCAGTGAGCCACAAGACAAAGAAGAACTGATCACCTTATTGCGCGATGCAGAACAACGTAATCTGCTCGCGACTGACACCTTGGCAATGATTGAAGGCGCGATTGAAATTGCAGAAATGCACGTTCGCGACATCATGATTCCTCGCGCTCAGATGAGCGTGTTAGAAGCCGATGAGTTGCCCGAACGTCTCGCAAAAATTGTGATTGAAACTGGTCATTCGCGGTTTCCTGTGACGGGCGAAAGTCGCGATGATATTCAAGGCATTTTGCTTGCGAAAGATTTGCTCGAATATTTCACCAGCGGCGCGGACAACACCAAATTCAACCTACGCGATCTTATGCGTCCTGCGGTGTTTATTCCTGAAAGCAAACGGCTTAACGTATTGCTGCGTGAATTTCGTACCAGCCGTAACCACATGGCAATTGTGGTGGATGAATACGGCGGGGTGGCGGGTTTGGTCACCATTGAAGATGTGATTGAACAAATCGTCGGCGAAATTGATGATGAATACGATGTTGATGACGAGGTATTCATCAAACCGCGTGAAAATGGTGTATTTTCAGTGCACTCGCTGACCCCGATTGAAGATTTCAATGCTTTTTTTAAAACCAATTTTAGCGATGAAGAATTTGACACCATTGGCGGTTTAGTGATGCAAGCCTTTGGACATTTGCCCAAAAAAGGCGAACAATTAACCCTCGGTGAATTTGATTTTGAAGTCTCA
>JBDLSS010000301.1:0-2885 GCA_039799345.1 Pseudomonadota bacterium | reverse complement strand
TTCGTCGGAATATCGTGCAGTGCCCACAGCCCAAAACCCACGGTGAATTCTTTTAACAGCGCGGTTGCGCCCACTAAAAATTCGTTCAGGTGTTGCGGGTCAATCGCGGTGTTATGAGTGAATTCGGGGGTATTATCGATAAAATTAAACTGGTCGATAAACAAAGCATTCTGGGTTTGCTTGCGCACAGTTTCCAACATCCAGCGCAGCCGATATAAAGCCGTTTCTGCCGAGGCAAGTTTTTCAGTATTATCACTACCCCAAGCAGGCGAATAATATAAGAAAGTAATGTCGGTGTCGGCATCCACATCAAAAGTATCTTTATGACAAACATACTGTTGCATCGTTTGCTGAGACGTATCGAAAGGCTCGCAATCAACGCGCACTTCAAAGCTGAGTGGGGGAAAATGTTCGCGGCTAAACGCCAATAATTTTTTGGTCAGCCATTGATCCCAAAATTGACTCCACAATTTCATCGCGGGCGATTTGAAACTGGGGACAGGAATTTGCTGGTAATTTCTGAATTTGAACTGATAAAAACGGCGCGGATACAGCGCGTTGATTTCATCAAGGCTATAATTTTGTTTTAAAAATTCTTGATAACCTGATTGTTTGGCAGTGCGTAAGCGGGCGTTTAAGGGGTGATGCACGATATTCAGAAAGAAAAAATCTTCCCAAGTTAAAAAGCCGCCTAAGACACAGTCATAATTTTTAACAATCGCCCACAAGGTGCACAAATAATCACGCCATGCTTCGTGAACATATTCATCGGTAAACACCGCAAATTGTCGCACTTCGCTGTCAGGATAGCTGACGATGCCGCCCTCGTGCGCATATCCAATCCGTAAAATACACGATAAACCCTGTGCCTGAATGCGTGCCAGCAAGGCGTTGAACAAGTCTAAATATTCTTGATGGTATTGAATGGGACGCACTTGCGGCTGAAAACCCACCCACGGCACGAGAATAATCACCGTATTAAAACCGCGTGCGTGAATATCCGCAAGTTCTGTGTCAAGAGTTTGTAAATTGAGCGTGCACCAAAAATCAGGGGCCCAGCTATGAGGCTGGAAATGTGTCGCAATAATCGGGTGGGCAGGCGTGCGGAACGCAGATGTAGGCATGAATTATTATCAAAGTGAACATAAACAAGAGGCTATCTTCGATACGCGCAAGATAGCCCCGGTGCACAACAAGCGGTTATTTAAGCAACCGTTACATCTTTTGCTAAATACACATCTTGAATGGCATTTAATAATGCGACGCCTTCGTTCATCGGCTTTTGGAAGGCTTTACGCCCAGAAATCAAGCCCATGCCACCCGCACGTTTGTTAATCACGGCGGTGCGCACGGCTTGACGTAAATCGTCTTTACCGCCCGCCTCGCCGCCAGAATTGATTAAACCTGCACGCCCCATGTAGCAGTTCGCCACTTGGTAACGTACCAAATCAATCGGGTGATCGGTGGTTAATTCGCTATACACTTTGGGATGGGTTTTGCCGAATTTAATCGCGTTGTAGCCGCCGTTATTTTCCGCTTGTTTTTGCTTGACAATGTCAGCGTTAATCGTGGCTGCCAAATGGTTGGCTTGCCCCGTTAAATCTGCGGAAACGTGATAATCAATGCCGTCTTTCTTGAAATCAGGATTGCGTAAATACGCCCATAAAATCGTGACCATGCCTAATTCATGCGCACAGGCAAAGGCTTCGCTGACTTCTTGAATTTGGCGGCGGCATTCGGGTGAACCGAAATAAATGGTTGCGCCGACCGCAGTCGCGCCTAAATCAAAGGCTTGTTCGACACTGGCGAACATGGTTTGATCGTAAATGGCGGGATAAGTCAAAATTTCATTGTGATTGATTTTCACCATGAACGGAATTTTGTGTGCGTATTTGCGAGACACGGAACTGAGCACGCCTAAGGTTGAAGCGACCGCATTACAACCGCCTTCAATCGCCAATTTCACAATATTTTCAGGGTCAAAATACGCAGGATTGGGCGCAAAAGAACCACCCGCTGAGTGTTCGATACCTTGGTCTACAGGCAGAATTGATAAAAATCCCGTGCCTGCTAAACGCCCATGATTAAACATGTCTTGCAAATTACGTAATACTGCGGGTTTACGGTCTTTAATGCTAACCACGTCATCCACATAATTTGGACCTGGCAAGTGTAAATTTGCTTGGGGGATTGCCGTACAACGGTAGCCCAATAAGTGTTCTGCCTCATCCCCCAACAGGGCTGCAATATTCGTCATTATTTTTCCTTACTAAATCAGGTGGGTAAAGACTATTCTAGTTTTTGAGGAGGCACTCTCTCAGTACCCCCTATTTATCTTCTTAATTCCCAAGTCGCAGGGACGAGGAATATTAAATCTCAGGCGTGAGCACCGTATTCGCCGCCACAGGCAAAGTCTTGGCATAATCAAGGGTGTAATGCAGCCCACGGCTTTCCTTGCGTTGCAAGGCAGAGCGAATAATTAATTCTGCTACCAATGCCAAATTCCGTAATTCAATCAAATCATTGCTGACACGGAAGTTGCTGTAATATTCTTGGATTTCGCTGTGCAATAAATCGATGCGGTGCTTGGCGCGTTGCAGGCGTTTGGTGGTGCGCACGATGCCCACATAATCCCACATAAAGCGGCGTAATTCGTCCCAGTTGTGGGAAACCACCACTTCTTCATCGGAATTGGTGACGCGGCTTTCATCCCAAGCGCGCAATTTAGGGGGCTTGGGTACGTCTTTCAGTTGGGCAAGAATATTTTCACTGGCAGAATGCGCAAATACTAAACATTCCAACAGCGAATTACTCGCCATGCGATTTGCGCCGTGCAAGCCCGTGAACGACACTTCACCGATAGCATATAAACCATCTAAATCAGT
>JBDLSS010000300.1:0-4937 GCA_039799345.1 Pseudomonadota bacterium | reverse complement strand
AATCAGAGTCACGCCTTGGGTATTGCGTCCTACCACAGAAACCCCAGCAGCAGGTGTGCGCACTAAACGCCCGCGATCACTGATTAACATAATATCGTCTTCGTCTACAACTTGAACTGCGCCCACCACCAAGCCATTGCGTTCCGAGGTTTTAATTGCAATCACACCCTGCGTGCCGCGTCCTTTGGTGGGATAATCGCTGAGCGGTGAACGTTTGCCAAAACCATTGGCGGTGGCAGTCAAAATCGTGGTTTCTTCTTTGGCATTGGCAATGATTAAAGACATCACCCGATCTTTATCTGCTGTCAAACGAATGCCGCGCACTCCGCAAGCATTACGCCCCATCGAGCGCACTGCACTTTCATTAAAACGCACCGCTTTGCCCTGTTGACTAAATAACAGCACTTCGCGTTGTCCGTCAGTAATCGCAACACCGATGAGCTGATCGTTTTCTTCTAAACCAATCGCGATAATCCCTGAACTGCGCGGGCGTGAGAAATCAATGAGCGGGGTTTTTTTAACCGTGCCTTGTGAAGTCGCCATAAACACATATTGCTCGGCGGTGAATTCGCGCACGGGCAAAATTGCGGTAATGCGCTCGCCTTCTTGCAAAGGCAATAAATTCACCATCGGCTTGCCGCGTGCAATGCGGCTGGCTTGCGGTAAATCATAAACTTTTAACCAGTACACTTGCCCGCGACTGCTGAAGCATAAAATGGTGTCGTGGGTGTTGGCGATGAATACTTTATCAATGAAATCTTCATCTTTCATTGCCGTGGCACTCTTGCCTTTGCCCCCGCGACGCTGTGCGGCATAACTGCTGAGTGCTTGCGATTTGACATAGCCCGCGTGTGACAAAGTCACCACCATGTCTTCTTGGGTAATTAAATCTTCCAAGTTGAGATGTTTTTGGTCATACACGATTTGCGTGCGGCGTTCATCACCATATTCTTCACGCACTGCCAGCAATTCATTACGAATCACTTGCATTAAACATTCACCGCTGCCCAAAATTCGCATTAATTCAGCAATTTGGTTCAGCAATTCACGGTATTCAGTGAAAATTTTATCTTGTTCCAAGCCCGTTAAACGTTGCAAGCGTAAATCTAAAATCGCCTGCACTTGGGTTTCAGATAAACGATAGCCTGAAGTTTGCAAACCAAATTGCGGACTTAATTCCATCGGACGCGCATTTTCCGCATTTTCCAAAAGTTCGGAAACATTGCCGATAGTCCACGTTTGCTTAGTCAAGCCTTCACGGGCTTCCGCGCTGGTTTTTGCCGCACGGATTAATTCAATCATTGGCTCGATATTGTTCAGCGCGACCGCTAAACCTTCCAAAATATGGGCGCGGTCGCGGGCTTTGCGTAATTCAAATAAAGTGCGGCGCGTGACCACTTCGCGGCGATGGCGTAAAAATGCTTCTAAAATCGGTTTTAATGCCAATACACGCGGCTGTCCGTCAATCAAGGCAACCATGTTGATGCCGAATACAGTTTGCATTTGGGTGTGCTGGAATAAATTATTCAGCACCACTTCTGCCATTTCCCCGCGCCGTAACTCCACCACGATACGCACGCCATCTTTATCCGATTCGTCGCGTAATTCGGTGATGCCTTCGAGTTTTTTCTCTTTGACCAATTCTGCGATTTTTTCAATCAAGCGCGCTTTATTGACTTGATACGGCAATTCAGTCACGACAATTTTTTGTTTGCCGTTGTCTTCGTCTTCAAAGTGGGTGCGAGAACGAATATACACCCGTCCGCGTCCCGTATGATACGCATCGATAATGCCTTCCACGCCGTTGATAATTGCGGCGGTGGGGAAATCTGGGGCTTTGATGTGCTGCATCAAACCTGCAACATCGAGGCTGGGATCGTCAATTAACGCGATACAAGCATTAACCACTTCTTTCAGATTGTGCGGGGGAATATTAGTTGCCATCCCGACTGCAATCCCGCTAGAACCGTTGATTAACAGATTCGGTAAGCGTGTTGGAAACACCGTGGGTTCTTGCTCGGATTCGTCGTAGTTGGGGACGAAATTCACGGTATCTTTATCAATATCCGCGATCAACTCGTGGGCAATTTTTGCCATCCGCACTTCGGTGTAACGCATTGCCGCAGGCGCGTCAGCATCGATTGAACCGAAGTTCCCTTGACCGTCAACAAGGGTATAGCGCAGAGAAAAGGGCTGAGCCATACGCACAATGGTGTCATACACCGCAGTGTCACCGTGCGGGTGATATTTACCGAGCACATCACCGACCACGCGTGCCGATTTCTTATAAGGCTTATTCCACACGTTGCCCATTTCGTACATAGCAAACAGCGCGCGCCGATGCACAGGTTTTAACCCATCACGGACATCGGGCAAGGCTCTCCCAACGATCACGCTCATGGCGTAATCGAGATAGGATTGTTTCATTTCCTCTTCGAGGCTGACGGGGAGGACTTCTTTTGCGAACTGACCCATGTTTTTCCCTGCAACTGATCATATTATTTGATGCCAAATTTAGCTCTTGAGTATAGCACAAAGCGGAGCAGCTGACGGGGCTAATCGCATAGCCCACATCGAAAGTATATAGTTTTTAAAATCAATGAGTTATGAATTATGTTTTACTTGAATTTATTATCGTAACTTTCTGAAATCATTAAAATCGAAAATTTTTATATGCGTTTGCCCTCATCCTGAGATTAATACAGTTAGGAGTTACGCAATTGAATCAGTAACTATTTGATTGTACTAGAAACATATTTGTACAACGCACAATGCTAACTTATTGTAAATAAAAGACTTAGTGTTTCAACTGCGTAGCTTCTACAAAAAACAAGTTAAAAATAGTGGTAAATAGATAAAATCAGCCGCTAAACATGAAAATACAAGGAAAAATAAAAACTAGCCTAATCTTATGTTTCATAAAAGAATTTATCTTCTTAATAAAGCCATCCCCCTAAAGGGGGATAAAGACAACTGATTTTTTCAAGTAGGGTAGGCATCGCCCACCCTACAATAGAACGTAACCCGTATAGAGCGTAGCGGAATTTATTCTACCCGACTAAAATCACATGCAGCCGTCTCGGCCCATGCGCACCCAGTTGAATGGTTTGTTCCACATCCGCAGTGCGTGAAGGCCCTGTGATTAAATTCACGGTTCTGGGCATGGCTTGCTGACGCAATTTTTCCCAGACACTTTCCAAATTTGCACTGATTTGAGCGCGATGCACGATAACAATATGCGTTTCAGGCAAAAAGTTCAAAGTCGTGGGGCTGTGACTGGATAATAATGCCACCGTGCCCGTTTCAGCCACTGCCGCAAAAGCTTCTGTTACGCTGACTTTATCCTCATCTTGTGCCGCCCGCGCCACACATTGAATATCACTGTTCCACGGCAAGGCTTGCAAATGCGCGTCAATCACCACCTGCAAAGGCAATTCCCATTCTTTCAACAACGCAATTAACGCAAAGGGAATCAAGCTTTCATTTTCCACTTCGCTAAAACTAGCCCCCACTTTTTGCAGTTTTTGGGTGAATTGTTGCACTAAATCTGTATTCACTTGGGGCTGTTCATGCAGTGGCGGCGTGGCAAGGCGTGCTTCTAATACGCTAATTTGCTCGCCAGACAATGCGCCGCGCCCCAAAGACTTCCGAATGTTTTCTAAAATTTGTTCACGCGAACTCATGTTGATTTCCTCGCTTTCCATTGCGCCATAAAGGTTTTTCCTTGCGGGGCGGGAAAGTCTCGATTTTTTGTCCACGCGCCTGCAAAGGGTAAATAGCGGAATGAGCCGCGCCCGCCGCCTAAAAAGCCCAGAATCCCGATTTTAATAGAGGCTAATTTTTGATACAGCGCGGGACGCTTCGCAAAATACGCCCAAATTTTCAAGGCCCAACGCGCCCGTGTCGGCATTAAATCTTGTTCATAGGCATGAATGCGGTGTTGGCGCAACATCGTCGGCAAGGGAATTTTCATCGGGCAAACTTGTTCACAGCGTCCGCACAAAGTCGAAGCATTCGGTAAGTCTTGCGCCGCTTTTAAGCCAATCATCAGCGGCGTGAGCACCGAACCCATCGGACCGGGATAAACCCAACCGTAGGCATGACCGCCGACTGAACCATAAACAGGGCAATGATTCATGCACGCGCCGCAACGAATACAGCGCAACATGTCTTTAAATTCGTCGCCGAGCATGGTGGTGCGCCCGTTGTCCAATAACACCACATGAAATTCTTGCGCCCCGTCTAATTCGCCCTCGCGGCGCACGCCTGTCGTAAAGGTGGTGTACGAAGTCATTTCTTGACCTGTGGCACTGCGCCCCAGCAGGCGTAATAAAGTCGTTGCGTCATTCAAAGTCGGCACGACTTTTTCAATACTGGTCATCACGATATGCACACGCGGCAAAGTATTGGTTAAATCGCCGTTGCCTTCGTTGGTCACGATGACGGTTGAACCTGTTTCCGCAATCAGGAAATTTGCGCCCGTGATGCCGACATCCGCACTTAAAAATTGGCTGCGCAATACCGTGCGCGCTTCATTCACCAATTCGGGCACGGTGTCGAGCTTTTGGGTCAACCCATATTGTTGATGATGTTCATGAAATAAGTCGCTAATTTGCTCGCGGGTTTTATGCACCGCAGGCGCGATAATGTGGCTGGGCGGTTCGTGGGCGAGCTGGATAATATATTCGCCCAAATCGGTTTCCACCACTTTGAAACCATCGGCTTCTAAAGCTTCATTCAGGGAAATTTCTTCCCCGACCATCGATTTTCCTTTGGTAATCACTTTGGCGTTGGCAGCGCGGCTAATTTCTAAAATTAATTGACAAGCTTCTTCGCTGCTACTCGCCCAATGCACTTTGCCGCCTTGCGCAATCACTTGACTTTCAAAGCGTTCCAGATAGAAATCCAGATTTTCTAAAGTGTGTTGTTTTATCGCT
>JBDLSS010000299.1:0-3636 GCA_039799345.1 Pseudomonadota bacterium | reverse complement strand
ACCCCCAAAATAATCAGCATCGCACTGACAATTTTACTCATTTTTAAAAACACATATTCGCCCCACAGCGTGACCACGGGAATCAGTTCCATAGGATGTGCTGAGGAACGAGGCGCATCATTCGAGTGAAAACGGTTAATTCCGATTGATTCGCCTCCTATTGCACTAATTGTGTAAGTTTAGGTAATTATGTGAATTGTGGTTCAGACAAGAAAGCCGAGTTTGAAAGCTCGGCTTTCTTATTTGGCATTAGCATACATCCTTTTGAATAATGCTATTGGGTGACATATCCTCATATTTTATGCAATCATATTGATTCTAACTTCACTTCAGTATACTAAATGAATCCCATACAAACGTATTTAAACGAGTTACAAACAGCTATCAGTGCGGGTAATGCAACAGAACATACTCACCGCCCTGCTTTGAAAAACTTGTTGTGTGCGATTTTACCTGACTATCGAATAACCAATGAGCCACGCCGTATTGCTTGTGGTTCACCTGATTTTGAAGTGGCAAAAAATGATATTCCCGTTGGACATATTGAAGCAAAAGACATCGGTATCGATTTAGATAAAGTGCAAGAGTCAGAACAGTTAAAACGGTATTTATTTTCATTAAATAATTTGCTGTTGACGGATTATGTCGAGTTCCGTTGGTTTGTTGAGCGGGAATATCGACCTGAAATGACGGTTCGTTTAGCGGAACGAGATAAAAATGGGAATTTGAAATTAATTCCCGAATCATTTTCACGATTAGAAACCTTGTTGCAGACATTTGTAAATACGCAGATTGTCACGTTGCGCAGTCCTGAAGAGTTAGCGGATAAAATGGCGCATATTGCACGGCTTATTAATGGGGTTATGTTCGATGCGTATGAGCAGGAAGGAAAAGACGGCAAGCTACATGTGCAGTTAGACAGTTTTAGAATCGTTTTAATTGATACCTTAAAAGTTGAAGAATTTACCAGTATGGTGGCTCAAACCATTTGTTATGGTTTATTTGCCGCGAAGTGTAGCGCAGATTTAAGTCAACCTTTTAATCGTTTAACCGCGAGTCATTTTGTTCCTAAAACTAATCCTTTTTTAAGAAATCTTTTTAATCAAATTGCGGGTATTGAGTTAGATGACCGTTTAGTCTGGATGGTTGACCATTTATGTGTGGTGTTGAATCGAGCAGATATTGCGGCAATTTTAGAAAACTTCGGACGGAGAACACGGCAAGAAGACCCTGTCGTGCATTTTTATGAAACCTTTTTAGCGCAATATAACCCTAAATTACGAGAGGTACGGGGGGTTTATTATACGCCTGAACCTGTTGTGTCTTATATCGTGCGCTCTGTAGATTTAGTGCTTAAAGATAAATTTAAGTTAAAACAAGGTTTAGCGGATAATTCTTTGTTAGAAAATGGTTTGCATAAAGTGCAAATTCTTGACCCTGCAACGGGAACAGGAACGTTTTTATATTTTGTTTTTGCCACGATTTTTGAGAAATTCCGCAAAAATAAAGGCATGTGCTCGGATTATGTTTCTAAACATTTATTGCCGCGTGTGCATGGTTTCGAGTTGCTAATGGCGGCTTATACTGTCGCTCACATGAAATTAAGTTTGCAGTTAAAAGAGTATGGTTATGATTTTAAAAGTGATGAACGCTTAAGAATATTTTTAACCAATACTTTAGATGAAGCGCATCAAAGTGAAAAAACCTTGCTTGCACAGTGGTTGTCGAATGAAGCCAATGAGGCAAATAGTGTTAAATCAATATCGCCTGTGATGGTAATTTTAGGAAATCCGCCTTATTCGGGACATTCTGCGAATACAGGGAAATGGATTAATGATTTATTACGCGGTGAGGGGGGAAGTGCGAATTATTTTGCAGTGGATGGTCAATCGCTAAATGAACGCAATCCCAAATGGTTAAATGATGATTATGTTAAATTTATTCGTTTTGCCCAGTGGCGAATTAATCAGACGGGTTACGGTGTTTTAGGCTTCGTAACGAATCATGGTTATTTAGATAACCCGACTTTTAGGGGAATGCGTCAAACCTTAATGCAGGATTTTGACGAGATTTATATTTTTGATTTACACGGAAATTCTAAGAAAAAAGAGCAGTCGCCTGATGGCAGTGTTGATAAAAACGTGTTTGATATTCAACAAGGGGTTGCGATTGGCATTTTTATTAAATACCGTGAGAAAAAAGCAGAATATGCAAAAATTTATCATGCACATTTGCACGGTGAACGGGCTTTTAAATATCAGTATTTAGCTGAGAAAGATATTAATACAACGACATGGACAACTTTACAGCCTCAATCGCCTTTTTATTTGTTTATTCCGCAAAATGTGGATTTATTGGGGGAATATAATCAGGGTTGGAAAATTACGGAGATAATGCCTGTTAATTCTGTGGGAGTTGTTACAGGGCGGGATAGCTTAACAATTCATTATTCATTTGAATCAATAGCAGAAACTATCAAAGACTTTGCCAGTTTAGAAACAGAAATAGCCAGAGAAAAATATGATTTAGGACAGGATACACGAGATTGGCAAGTTGCTTTAGCTCAAACTGATATTAAAGAAAATAAGGCAGATGAAAAGTTGATTGTGCCAATTTCTTATCGTCCCTTTGATAAAAGATTTACTTTTTATACAGGTAAAAGTCGTGGCTTTCTTTGTATGCCTAGAGCTGATGTTATGCAACATATGTTTTCAGAGAACTTAGGTATAGCTATTGGCAGAGCTGGACAAGTTGTGGGAAATGATGATTGGAACATTATTTTTTGTTCAAAGACAATTACAGAGTTTAATTTATACCGTAGAGGTGGAAATAATCTTTTTCCCCTTTACCTATACCAAGCAAAAAAAGAAGATTTAGCCTCAAACTCAAAAGCTACCCGCAAGCCCAACTTTGCCCCCGAATTCATCCAAGACTTAGAAACCCGTTTAACCTTACAATTTATTCCTGAAGAACGGGGCGATTTTGAGACAACTGTCAGCGCGTTAGATGTGTTTCACTATATGTATGCTGTTTTCCACAGCCCCACTTACAGAACACGTTACGCCGAATTTCTAAAAATTGACTTTCCCCGTTTACCCTTAACCAATGATAAAGTTTTGTTTAAGAAATTTGCGGATTTAGGGGAACAACTGGTTAAAATTCATCTTATGGAAGCGGAAATTGAAAACGACTGTAGTTTTCCCATGGAAGGCAATAACCTTGTTGAGAAAATCGAATACAAAGACGATAAGGTTTACATCAACAAAACGCAGTATTTTTATGCTGTTAGCCCAGCCATTTGGAGCTTTTACATTGGCGGTTATCAAGTTTGTCAAAAATGGCTCAAAGATAGAAAAGGCAGAACATTAAGCTATGATGACTGTATGCAGTACCTTTATATTTTAGCCGCAATAGAAAAGACTCAAGACATAATGGAGCAGATTGATGCAAGTTCAGGCTTCCCTCTTTGACACCCCAGCCCCGACAGAAGCACCTAAAACATTAGGTGTTTTAACCATTGAATGGAATTCCTTATGCTATCAAGCCCGTTGTTGCTTGGGTGATATGGCGGGTTTACGTGAAGCGTATGTAAAGGAAGTTTTAGCCAAACAACATGCTGATGAAATAGAGGAATTT
>JBDLSS010000298.1:0-21580 GCA_039799345.1 Pseudomonadota bacterium | reverse complement strand
AACTCAATTTTAAGGGCTTGATTGTCAGTGATTGGGAATCGATTCGCGAAATGTTTTATCATCATCACGTTGCGGAAAATGATAAGCAAGCGGTGAAACTTGCGATTTTAGCGGGCGTGGATATGAGCATGGTTCCTTACAGTTTCGAGTTTGCCGATCAGTTACAACAATTAGTAAAAGAAGGCGAAATTAGCGAACAACGGATTAATACCTCAGTGCGTAAAATTTTGCGCTTAAAGTTTGAATTAGGCTTATTTGAACACCCACATTATCCCGTCAGCGATTATCCTGATTTTGGCTCTGAAAAATTCCGTAAAGTTAGTCAAGAAGCTGCTTCAGAGTCGATTACTTTATTAAAAAATGAGAAAAATTTATTGCCCTTACCAAAATCTGCAAAAATTTTAGTCACGGGATTTGCTGCGGATTGGATACAGGCTTTGAATGGTGGCTGGACTTATTCATGGCAAGGCAGCAAGCCGCTGTGGGTGACGCATAAGCCCACGATTTTGGATGCAATGGTGCAGAAATTTAGAGATAACGTCAGTTATGTAGAAACCGCCTATGAAACCACACCACTGGAAATTCAAGCGGCGGTCAAAGCGGCGGCGGATGCGGATTATATCGTGCTATGTTTGGGTGAAAAGCCTTATGCGGAAAACTTTGGCAATGTGCTAGATTTTGGTTTGCCTGAAAGTCAAATCAGTTTGGCGCGCGAGTTGGCGGCGACGGGAAAACCTGTGATTTTGGTGTTGGCAGAAGGCAGACCACGCATTATCAGCCCTTTTGCAGAGCAAATGCAGGCGATTTTAATGGCGTATTTACCCAGTAATGAAGGCGGCTTGGCGATTGCGGACATTTTAGCAGGCGAGGTGAATCCTTCAGGCAAGTTGCCATTTACTTATCCATTCGCACAAAATTCGTTGACGATGTACGACCACAAGCATTCAGAGACTTATGCCGTACAAGTGCAATACCCCTTTGGCTTTGGGCTGAGTTACACTGATTTCACTTATCGCAATTTGAAAATTGACCGCAAGCAATTAAAAACGGGAGATACGCTTAACATCAGCGTCGATGTCACCAACACGGGAAAACGGGCGGGAAAGGAAGTGGTGCAATTGTATATTGGTGATGTGTTCGCAAGTCTTGCGCCGCCTGTAAAACGTTTACGTGGTTTTGAAAAAATTGAATTACAGCCCCAACAAACCAAAACTGTGCACTTTAAAATCGCAGTTGAAGATATTGCCTTTATCAATGCCCAAAATAAGAAAGTCGCTGAAAAAGGAGATTTTGAGGTCATGCTTGGGGATTTAAAAGGGCGTTTTGTATTAACGGAAGACGTACATTTTTAGTAGTAGGGTGGAATAGCGTATTCCACCAAGAAAGGTGATAACTCTAGGCATGACGCAATTGAATCGATAAGACCCTCATTGTACGGTAGAAGCTTGTAAAATCATCGCCGCTGGAGCGTTGGAATGAGACAAAAGGATAATATCATCATTGAGTTATGACTACTTTAAAACTTTTCTTATCCCGAATTCACGTGATGTTAGGGCTTAATCCTGTTTAATTCGGACAATCCCGTAAATCCTGATTCTGACAATAAGTGGGCTTGCGCTAGGTTAAGGCGCAATCCCAAAAAATATGTTATAACGGCAACGCATTTTTAACAAAAAATGATGACAACCTTGTGAGTGAAAAACACTCATTTGTGTATGGCTTACTATGAGGATATAGACAATGAAGTTAACCACGTTATGCTTAGTTGCAACGGGTAGTTTATTCGCTGGCGCAGTCATAGCTGCTGATGCACCTAAAGAAGCTCCTAAAGCTGAAGCTGCTGCAACGCCTGCCGCTGCACCTGCTGCGGGTAAAAGTGCTTTAGACATTATCAAAGCAAAAGGCTATCTGTGCATGAGCTGCCATCAAGTTGATGTGAAGATGGTAGGTCCCGCTTACAAAGATGTCGCCACCAAATATAAAGGCGATGCCAAAGCTCCAGCAATGTTAGCAGAAAAGATTAAGAAAGGCGGTGTTGGTGCTTGGGGTCAAATTCCTATGCCTCCAAACAGCACCGTGACTGACGACGACATGAAAGTCATTGTTGACTGGGTTTTAGCTTCTGATAAGAAGTAATGTTGTGCATAGCCCTCGGGAATTTTCACTTCTTTAGGGCTATTTCCCCTCGTTAAACGATTCAAAAACTATGTCACTGCCTCTTTTAAACTGTCCCGCCCCTGCAAAACTCAATCTGTTTTTACACATCACAGGGCGACGCGCCGACGGCTATCATAATTTACAAACCCTGTTCCAATTTTTAAGTTTTGGCGACACTCTGAATTTTTACCCTAACAACACGGGCGAAATTCAACTGTCTTCAAGCGCGACCAATTTACCCCCCGAGCAAGATTTAGTTTATAAAGCAGCGCGATTGTTACAAGATTTCAGCAATTGTTCCCAAGGCGCACGCATTCAAGTCGAGAAACGTATTCCAATGGGTGGCGGTTTGGGCGGGGGCAGTTCTGATGCCGCTACCACCTTGTTGGCTTTGAATAAACTTTGGAATTTGCAATTACCACTGAGTAAACTGGCAGAACTAGGCTTAAAATTGGGCGCGGATGTGCCTGTTTTTATTTATGGCAAAGCGACTTGGGCTGAAGGTGTTGGCGAGATTTTCACGCCTGTGATGTTGCACGAGCCTTATTATTTAGTAGTACATCCACAATGTCACGTTCCTACCCGTGAAATTTTTATGGCTGAAGACTTGACAAGAGATTCAATTCCTATCAGAATATGCGACTTCAATGCAGGGCAGAGTCAAAATGACTGCGAAACGGTAGTCCGCCGCCGTTACCCCGAAGTTGCTAAAAGCCTAGATTGGCTTCAACAATTCGGTTCTGCTAAAATGACGGGCACAGGTGCATGTGTTTTTGTAAGTTTTCCTGACTTAAAAAATGCGCATCTTGCGTTACAACAGCTTCCCAGCAAATGGACAGGCTTTGTAGCACAAGGTAGGAATCATTCCCCTGCACATCAAGCTTTACAATATAGCCTCTAAATATGCTATAATTGCAGTCCAAACAACCCACTATTGGGGTGTCGCCAAGCGGTAAGGCACCGGGTTTTGATCTCGGCATACCTAGGTTCGAATCCTAGCACCCCAGCCAATTTTTTTATCCTCTCGCATATCATACGTTATTCAGGAGTTCGAGCGTGTCGAACCGCATGGTGGTATTTACGGGTAATGCTAACCCCGCACTGGCGAAATCTGTTGCAGGTTATCTCAATTTACCCATGGGTAAAGCCATTGTAGGTCGTTTTAGTGACGGCGAAATCATGGTAGAAGTCCGCGAAAATATACGCGGCAAAGACGTATTTATCATTCAGCCTACTTGCGCTCCCACGAATGATAATCTCATGGAAGTCATGGTGTTAATCGATGCGGTCAAGCGTGCTTCCGCAGGACGTATCACCACCGTTATCCCCTATTTTGGTTATTCTCGCCAAGATCGCCGCACTCGCTCTGCGCGTGTTCCGATCACCGCTAAAGTCGTTGCCAATATGATTACAGGCGCGGGTGCGGATCGGGTTTTAACGGTCGATTTACATGCAGACCAAATTCAAGGCTTTTTCGACGTTCCCGTTGATAATATTTATTCCTCTCCCGTTTTGCTCGGTGATATTTGGCGACACGAATATCCTAACCTCGTCGTGGTTTCTCCCGATGTGGGGGGTGTGGTGCGTGCGCGTGCTTTGGCAAAACAATTGGATGATGCGGATTTAGCGATTATTGATAAACGTCGTCCCCGTCCTAACGAAGCCAAAGTGATGAATATCATTGGGGATGTTCAAGGACGTACTTGTATTCTTATCGATGACATGGTGGACACCGCTGGTACTTTATGTGAAGCGGCACGGGCTTTGAAAGAACGTGGTGCTGCGCGTGTGGTTGCCTATTGTACGCATCCTGTGTTATCAGGCGCGGCAATTCAAAATTTAGAAAAATCCGTTTTAGATGAATTAGTGGTGACTGACACCATTCCTTTAAGTGAAAAATCTGCGGCTTGCTCACGGATTCGCCAACTCAGTATTGCTGAGATGTTGGCAGAAACCATGCGTCGGATCAGCGATGAGGAATCGGTCAGCACGCTGTTTATGGATTAAAATTCCCTGTTTTTTTGTAGTACCTTCCCTGTTTCTGGTCGCGGAAACAGGTATTTTTTTATCCTTTATCAAGAGACTTTCAAACAATGAGTCAACTTAAATATTTTGAATTAGAAGCTACCCTGCGCACTGACATAGGGAAAGGTGCGAGCCGCCGCTTACGTCACGCAGGATTAGTGCCTATTGTTATTTATGGTGGGGCTGACAAAGAACCCATGTCTTTGACGATTTCTCATAACGAATTGTTAAAGCATTTAGCCCACGAAGCTTTTTATTCTCACGTGTTAGTGATCAAAATCGAAGGGCACGGCGTTGAAAGTGCAGTATTAAAAGATGTACAACGTCATCCTAGCCGTCCTGTGATTTTACACATCGATTTGTTACGCGTGAGCGATACCCAAAAACTGCACATGCACGTGCCTTTGCACTTCGTGAATGGTGATGTGGCTCCTGGCGTGAAACAAAGCGGCGGCATGATTACGCATCAATTGGTTGAAGTTGAAGTGAGCTGCTTACCGAAAGATTTGCCTGAATTCATCACCGTTGATTTAAGTGCGATGAAAGTAGATGACATCATTCACTTATCTGATCTGAAATGTCCTGAAGGCGTTGAATTAATTGCTTTAACTCATGGCGAAGAGCACAACTTACCTGTTGCCTCTTTACACTTGGCACGCGGTGCTCATCAAGATGATGAACCCGCCACGGAAGCATAAGCAGTAATGTCGATCACGCTCATTGTTGGTTTAGGCAATCCGGGTGCAGAATACGTTAAAACTCGGCATAACGCAGGGTTTTGGTTACTGGATCAGTGGGCTGAAAGACAGCGAGGGCAGTTTCGCCATGAAGCTAAATTTCATGGCGAAATGTGTCGTATCGAGAGCGGCAGCCACAAATTTTATTTATTGAAGCCTTCCACTTTTATGAACTTGAGTGGAAAGGCGGTTGCCGCACTTGCTAACTTTTATAAAATTCCTCCTGAAGACATTTTAGTTGTCCATGATGAACTCGACTTTGCGGAAGGCGTTGCGCGCCTGAAAAAAGGCGGGGGCGATGGGCGACATAATGGCTTAAAAAGTATCATTGCCTGTTTAGGCAGCAATCAATTTTTACGTTTACGGGTGGGCATCGGACATCCCGGACACAGCGAACAAGTGCTGGGTCATGTATTGGGTGTGCCGACGCGCACGCAACGCGATGCAATTCAAACTGCTTTAGATAAATCAATCGACGTGTTACCGCTGTTACTCGCGGGTGAATTACACGCTGCCACCCAACGCTTACACACCGCATAAGGATGATTCATGGGCTTTAAATGTGGAATTGTGGGTTTACCCAATGTGGGCAAATCAACTTTATTCAATGCGTTGACCAACGCCAAAATTCAGGCGGAAAATTATCCTTTCTGTACCATTGATCCCAATGTGGGCATTGTGGCAATGCCTGATACCCGCTTAGACGTGCTTGCAGAAATTGTTAAGCCGCAGCGCATTTTGCCCACCAGTATGGAATTTGTGGATATTGCGGGTTTGGTGGCGGGCGCATCGAAGGGTGAAGGCTTGGGCAATAAATTTTTAGCCAATATTCGCGAAACCCAAGCGATTGTTCATGTGGTGCGTTGTTTTGAAAATGATGACATCGTGCACGTTGCGGGCAAAGTTGACCCTTTAGCCGATATTGAAGTGATTCATACGGAACTGGCGTTGTCGGATTTGGACACGGTGGAGCGTGGATTGCAACGGGCGGTGAAAAATTCTAAAGGCGGCAATAAAGAAGCTTTGGCACAAAAGGCTTTATTTGAGCGGGTGATGGCGGCTTTGGACACGGGGAAACCTGTGCGTTCTTTGGAATTGGAAAACGAAGATCAAAAATTATGGTTGCGTGATTTACATTTGCTGACTGCAAAGCCCACGGTTTATGTGGCGAATGTGTCGGAAGATGGTTTTGAAAATAATCCTTATTTAAACCAAGTTATTGCGCTGGCAGAGAAAGAAGGCGCGGTGGTTGTGCCTGTATGTGCGGCGATGGAAGCGGAATTGGTGGATTTGTCGCCTGATGAACGTGCGGATTTCTTAAGTGAAATGGGTATGACTGAACCTGGTTTGAATCGGGTGATTCATGCAGGTTATAAGTTGCTGGGTTTGCAAACTTATTTCACGGCGGGCGAGAAGGAAGTGCGGGCGTGGACGGTGCGCATTGGTGCAACTGCGCCTCAAGCGGCGGCGGTGATTCATACGGATTTTGAACGCGGTTTTATTCGTGCGGAAGTGGTCGCTTATAATGACTTTGTGGCTTATAAGGGCGAACAGGGCGCGAAAGAAGCGGGCAAGTGGCGTTTGGAAGGCAAAGAGTACATTGTGCAAGATGGCGATGTGATGCACTTTCGGTTTAATGTGTAGTTATTAAAACACTTTAACTTTTTGAATTGGAAAGACCCGTTGGCTTTTTGGCGGATATTTTTCGTCTGGTTTGTGTGTGAAGTGAAGCCTGACTTAATATCATGTGCTCTAAGAAACTGTACACAACTTTTATTCAATATTTAATTTACACTTGAAGCTCTATCTTACATTTAGAAGAAGCCAGTTTTTCTTATTTTGGTAGTACTAACTAAGTTAGAAGTTACGCAGTTGAATCGGTAACTATTTGATTTTACTGGAAACATGACTGTGCATTGAAAACATAACTCATTGTAAATTAATGAGTTATGTTTTCAACTGCGTAACTCCTATAAGTAAAAAGGGATATAGAATGCAGGCGTTTCAAACTTTAACTGGCTTAAGATTTCTAGCAGCGTTTTATGTGTTCGCTTTTCATATTCATATACGCTATCCACTTAATCTACCACAATTTTTTACCAATATACTTAAGTTTGGAGCTGTGGGTGTAACACTATTTTTTATGTTATCTGGATTTGTTTTAACCGTTAATTATGGACGAAAAGCAGAGTTAGATTACTATTTTTATATACGCAGGTTTGCTAGAATCTACCCCGTATATCTATTTTCACTATTGTCCACTCTACCAATATTTTTAATTTTACCTGTGGGTGAGCAGTTGCAAACTCTTCAGTTTTGGTTGGTACTGCTCTTAGATATTTTTTTGATACAGTCATATTTTTATCCAGTAGCTATGTTATGGCATGGGGGTGCATCTTGGTCTTTATCTGTAGAAGCCTTTTTCTATGCTATTTTTCCCTTTTTTCTAAAAATAGTTAAAAGACTATCAGCATTTAAGTTATATGTATGGATAGTTATATTTACTATCCTTTCAATAATTCCAGGTCTAATAGCGATTGCTTTCCCATCATCATCTATAGTGGGACATGCTTACACTAATCCATTTTCACGGTTGCCAGAGTTTGTTGTTGGAATGTTATTTGGGATGCTTTACCTTCAAAAACAAGAACCTCATCCTCTGACCTCTAAATTACAAAGTAAATTTGACTTAGTTCTCGAACAAGCGATTTCTTTACTACAGACCGCTTTCATACTATCATTAATCATTCTATACTTGGGAAGTTGGGCTTCCCATCCTTTGTTAAGAGGTGATTATTATGTTACCCATAATTTCTTTTTAGTACCTATGTTTGGAATACTAATTTATCTGCTTACTAAAAAAAGCTTGTTGTCAATGTTACTTTCATCAAAAATAATGGTTTTCTTGGGAGAAATCAGTTACTCTTTCTACCTGAATCAAGTTGTTGTGATTTTTGGCTTCAAATATTGGCACGATAATATATTAATTAATAAATGGTCGTCAGACATCATATTGATAGTGACTTTTTGTTTGTTATTGTTATTGTCAATAATAACTTATTTGTTCGTAGAGAAACCGTTGAGAAAAATGATTCTGAATAGGCAAGCGTAGCGTCATACACCCTACCTTTTTCCTGATAGAGATAATAAACTACGCTTCATAGACTCTATAACTTACAGAGAAATCACCATGTATGCCGTAGAATTTGAAACGCAACTGGAAAATGGGGCAATTCAAGTGCCAGAGATTTACAAAACGGCACTGACAGGATTGGTAAAAGTTATTATTTTGAAAGAAACACCCGCTCCCGCCCTGTGGTCACCCGAAATCATGGCATTTCAAGGCATTCCCGATATGCCCGCCTTTGAAAGTTATCGTGAAGAACTACTTCCCACACAAGCCGACCCATTGGCATGAATTATTTGCTGGATACCTGCACTATTAGCCAATTTGTGCGAGGCAACCGTGGCGTTTTGGAAAAGCTAAAAAGTACCCCTCCTCAACAGATACGAGTTTCAACTATTACCCTCATGGAATTGGAATATGGGTTGAACATCAATCCAGAACGGGCAGTTAAAATTCGTCCAATTCTGCAAGTATTCTTAAATGCTGTAGAAATTCTGCCCTATTTTCCAGAAGATGCACAAGCAACAGCCCACATTCGCGCCATATTAAAAACCAAAGGTACACCCATAGGACCTTATGACCTAATGCTTGCAGGGTGTGCAAAACAGCGTAACCTAATATTTGTAACGGATAATACTAAAGAATTTCAGAAGATTGATGGACTCGTTATAGAAAATTGGGTGACTAGAAATTAATTTTTCCTGTCAGGAGTTATATTATGGCTAATCCACATGAAGGCTCAAATTTTGATGACTTTTTATCAGAAGAGGGTATTTTAGAGGAATGCGAAGCAGTTGCCATCAAACGAATTATTGCAGAACAATTGCAAATATTGACACAAGAACGGCATTTGAGTAAATCCGAATTAGCTCGCCAAATGCACACCAGTCGCACAGCGGTTAATCGTTTACTTGACCCAAATAATACCTCCGTAACACTAGAAACTTTAGTAAACGCAGTAAAGACGATTGGCGGAATTAAGCTAAACATTTCATTTGAACTTAGCCAAGATGTTAAATAACCTGCGTATTTAACTATAATTTACAGAGAAATCACGATGTATGCCGTAGAATTTGAAACACAACTGGAAAATGGGGCAATTCAAGTGCCAGAGATTTACAAAACGGCACTATTGGTAAAAGTTATTATTTTGAAAGAAACACCCGCCCCCGCCCTGTGGTCACCCGAAATTATGGCATTTCAAGGCATTCCCGATATGGATAGTAGAACGTTCTAATGCTTGCATAGGCAGCGTAAGGCGTTGGTTAAGAACTTTGAACGGACTCTTAAGAATGCAAATGCTAAACTTAAACTGTGTTTTATCAACCTTTTGATTAAACGACTCATTTTTTTAAAGATTCCAAAAAAATACTTTCAACTGCATTATTTAAATAATATTAGCATTTTTTAATGACACCTCCTTAGCTTTGATCGAGATTTTCAAAGATTTAACTAACTATTACAAAAAGTTATAATCTATTAATTATTGCAAATTAAGACCTAACAACTTTCAAAAGTCATCAGGTCTGATTTAAAACCCCATTATTTCGGACAATTCCCCACACATTTATCCGCCGTGGTTTCCAGCTTATAACTGAGCACCTGCGCATTATTAATCAAAGCCACCCCATAATAAAAACTGCCTGCCTCACGTTCATAACGCAGGCAAACAAACGCCATATTATCAGGCACTTTTGTTTTATTCGTGGGGTAAAATTCCGTAGAACTGTCGCAACGCGGCGTGCCCGCAGAATAATTTTTACCCACAACAGCCTGTGCCGTATAAGTGAGCTGTTTTGTGGGAGATGGACGCGGCATTAATTTATCAACGACGCATTCACCCGCACTCACTTCACCATTGCCCACGGTCACACAGGGCACATTGCCCGCGCTAAAACTGAAATCATTACAATAACCTGCACGTTCAGAATCATACGTTCCCGTCACATTAAAACACAACTGACTGGGTGCAGTATTATTCGGTTTTGGCGTGACAGGCGGTGGCGTAGGCGTGACCACAGCTTGCGTAATAGTCATGCTTTGTTTCACCACAGGGGCGGCAAGATAACGCTCATTCCCTGTTTGATTCGCAAGCACGGTACAAACACCCGCACTGACAAAAGTCAGCGTTGCGCCCGTGACCGTACAAACCGAAGGCGTGGCAGTTTCAAACACCACCGCGTTTTCTGAAGCCCCGCCAATCGCTTTCAATTTCACAGGCGCATCACCCAAAATCGCAGTTTTCGGCAATTCAAAGTTGATGACTTGTTCCAGTTTTGGGGCAACTTTGGGTGGTTGCGGAGTCGCAAATGGGGTTAATTCTGTCCAAGTAAAACTAATGGTTTTGTCAAAATTATCGGTGAACACAATCGTGTCTATCATTAAATTGATTTTAATATCAACCAGCAATTGAAATTCTGTCCGATTCCAGCGTTGCACCAACGCGCCTGATTTGTCATAAGCGACAATCGAAATGCCTGCCTGCTTATCCGTGGCGTTGTAAATCCAATAACTATAATCCGCTGATTTCAGAATTAAACAACTTGCAGTTGAAGTTTGAGCGTCCACACAGTTCAGTTGTAAACCCGTGGGTAAACTCGGATTGCTGGCGGCAGGCACACGTTCAACTCGCCAATCGGTAATACGCTTTTTAACGACAGTTCGCGAATAACGCGCTATAGGACAAGAACTTGTGGTGATGTGTTGTGACGAGGTACAGTTTTGATACTGAAATTCAGGCAATGCGGAGGTATTGGGTAGCTCTAAAGCAGCAGCCTGCAACATTCCCGCATACCCCGAAACCAATGCAATGAGGGGAGCAATGTTTTTCATAGGATGATGGCATTTCGCTTGAGGGAGTTCATTGCGGTGCTGGGGCGAATATCACGAAAATATTCACCCCAGCGCGTGGAATCACTATTTTACAATAGTGCTAGAACTGACAGATGAGGAAGTCGTCGTGGAACTGGACGATTTAATCTCAGTAGAAACGGTGGTTTTGGAAACAGTTTTGTCGGTTTCCAATTTCTTCATTTCTCTCAAAATGAAAGACATACCGCCATCGCTGGTTTCGCAGTTGTTGCAGCTCTTGGGATAAGTAATCTTGTCTAAAGTGACTTCATACTTTTCCGTGGTGGTGCATTTCTTGGTTGAACCGCTGCCATCATCACACAAGCCATTCGCAGGAATTTCTACGCAAGGAATCACCAAAGTGCCGTTTTCAAGTGTGGAAACACATTGAGGATTGCCATTGGGCGTGACCACTTCAGCGGTGGTGTCACACAACACATTGAAACCGTACACAGGACCTTTAGCAGTGCTATACAATTCAAAGCGTTTCATTCTGCCCGTCAAGCGTTGAGTTTCGCCCGTGGCTTCGCCTGTCAAGCCATTCGATAACGACATTTTGATTTCTGGCAAATTCAAAGAATGGTCAGAAGAAGTATAAGTCGCACATTGGCAAGCCGTTGGGGGCACGGGTACAACAGGAGGATGTACGGGCACAGGGGCGGGCGGCGTGACGGGTTTCACTGGCACGGGTGGTGTAACGGGCGCAGGAGGAGGTGTCACTGGAGTCGGTGGCACAACGGGTTTAACGGGTGGCGGTGTCACAGGTGCAGGCGGAGCTGGGGGTACAACAGGTGGCACGGGCGGTTTAACTGGGGGTGGCACGGGTGTTGGAGGTGTCACAGGCGCGGGTGGTGTGACTGGGACAGGTGGTTTAACCACGGGAACATCCACACCATCAGCATCGGTCAACGTAATGTTGTCAAAATAAGCATCGCCTGCAACCCCATTGGCATAAGCATAATCTTCCAACATCAATTGGAAATTCGGGAAATCAGAAGCGGACATATCGACTTTGTAATGATGCCATTGTCCATCATCTTCGATATGAATGTAGTTATCGCCTTTGTAAACGCCATAACTGGGATTAGTTCCGCCCACCCAACGATGATTCTCAGCACCTGGTCCTGGGCTTGAATTTCTGGCATAACCAATATAACCGCCCAAATCGCCTGCAACCCCACCACGACCTGGTATGCCTAAATAATCAAATTCGAGTTTGAGGGGTTTTTTAAGCTCTGCATGATTAAAACTGGTTTGTGTGTAAACTGCGCCTTCAATCACCAGCGAGGTGAACGTGATAACTTTACCGTGTCCTGCATTGACAGGGTCATTTTCCAAACGGGCAAAGTTTTCAGGGGCAGCATTACTTTTCCCTACCCACTTGCTTAAACCGTTTTCAAAATCGTCCACCCACAGCGTTTTAGCGGTCGTGCCTGTACTGGCTAAAGTTGCGCCAACGAGCATGGCACACAATTTCATTTTATTCATCAGATGTCCTCCATGAAGATGTAAAAGCACCAGCTCCGCATGTTAGCAATAGTCTGGCATTTTTCCGAAAAATCTTTGTAAATCAAGCGGAGTGCTTATCAAAGCCTTACTCTATTCGACAAGCACTCGGGAGCGTTTCCCAAACCCGTCGTTACTTCCCTGTCAAGGTCTTCACAAAAATTGCGCAGGCGGCGGCGCAAGCATTCGCCAAATCATTCTTGTTCACGCAATCTGAATATTGCGAAATTTTCACGTTCAGTTCAGTGATGCTTTGGGTAATATTGGTCAGTTGCGACACAATATTGACGATGGAAATGTTGCGGCTTAAATCAATGTTCGCGTAGAAATTAGCATCGCCACATTTCTTTGATAATTCATTCACATCGGATTGCAGTTGAATAAACTGAATGCGTAAGGAATTGAAAATATCAATTTCCTTGCGGATGCCTGCCAGTTCGTCCTTGGTGGAACAGTTGTTAATCCAGGTATTAATCCGCGTCAATTCCGTGCTGATGCGCGTGATGTTGGTTTGCACGCTTTCAATCGAAACATTGATTTGGTTGGTTAAGTCGGTTTTGACCTGCGTGATCTGATTAGTAACGTTATTATTGATTTGCAGGATTTGATTGTTGATGAATTGGCTCAGAATTGCGACAAATTGGTCGCCCATTGCATCATTATTAGAAGAACGCGACAGGTAATTAATAATTGTCGTAATCGTGTTGTTGACCATCACATTGACAACAGTCGAGTTGTTTTTGATTTCGTTGATGAAAGTTTCATTTTGAGCAATGCTCGTAATGAAATTATTGTTCACCTGAACGTTTTCAGAAACAAAAACACGCTTGATGATGTTGACCACATCGATTTCAGTGATGTGTTCTTGCTTCAGGATGTTGACATCGGTAATCAACTGCACAAAACGTTGAAAACCTTCTTGTTTTTCATCGCCATCAAGGGCTTTGATGATTTCGTCAATCACTTGCTTGTAGTGATTCACATCAAAATTTCCACCACTGATAAGTTGGTCAATGTGGATTTTAATCGTGTTTATGACAAATTCGCGTGTTTGTGTGCCCATTAGAGCAAAACACTCAGTCATACATTGGTTAAAGGTTTGGGGGGTAAGATTTGTGGTGGTTAGTTCTGGTGGGGTTGGTGTTACAGCCATGTTGGCACTCCCTTTATATTTTATTTAAAATCAACCAGTAATTGCATCCAGAGTAAGTTATTACTTTGGATATTGCACGCTAGGACATACACGAAACTAAGTATGTCTGACTAATCGTACAGTAGCTAATAAGAAAAATAAAGGGGGGGAAATAAAGTTAATTTGTCGAAAATAATAGCGAGTTATTAGGATTTTTTGGTTGCTTAAAATATAACTCCATATTTTTATTATGTAATTAACATGGAATTCCGATTTCTTAAAAAATCTATTGATAAGGAAAACGATTTTTAAACTTTAAATTATTAAGGGATTTTATTATGTAATTTATTGAATATAAAAACTTTATAGTTTAAAATTTTTTATATTATTTCAGGCATTGCGCAGTTGGCGACAAAAGTCATATCGAACTAGAATGAATTCGAGACGTGGTGACGAAGGCGATTATAAACTATTTGTACGTTGCGTCGCCCCCGAATGAAAACGATAAACTATTATAATCAGATAGTTATATTATTTTATAGACACCTATAAGCCTATATCGTGTTAGACTTTATCTGCTCTCTCCAAAATACAGCCGTGCCCCAAAAATCCCCGTACCCACGCGCAGCATCGTCGAACCTTCCGCAACCGCCGCCTCTAAATCATCCGTCATGCCCATCGATAAAGTATCAAGGGAAAAACCTTGGGCTTGTAATTGTCGATACGCTTCATGCAAGGCGTGTAAGGGAATACATTGCGCGGCAAAATTATCAGCGGGCGCGGGTAAAGTCATCAACCCCCGCAGGCGTAAACGTGGCATTTTGACAATGGCAGCGGCAAAGGTGGGCAATTCCTCAAGACTAATTCCTGCTTTTTGCGGCTCGGCACTGACATTCACCTGAATGCAAATATTGAGCGCGGGCAAATGTTCGGGGCGTTGCCGATTTAATCGCCGCGCATGGTTCAAATCATCCAAGGAATGCAGCCACGCAAAATTTTCCGCAATTGCGCGAGTTTTGTTACTTTGTAGCGCGCCAATAAAATGCCACACCAAGTCGGGATATTCCTGCAAACTTTGAATTTTTGACAAGGCTTCTTGTAAATAATTTTCCCCAAAATCGCGCTGTCCTGCTTGATACGCGCTGAGAATATCTGTTGCAGGACGGGTTTTGCTAACCGCTAATAAATGAATATCGGCAGGCTCGCGCTGAAAACGCAAGGCGGCTGCACGAATTTGCTGCTGAATGTGTTGCAAAGCTTGGGCGATTTCAGGCATGGGTTTAACTGGTCTTCAGGTGTTTTAAAACTTTTTGCACCACTTGTTGAATGCTGCGTCCGCCCGTTTCCACGACTACATCAGCCACTTCGCGGTATAAGGGTTCACGTTCTTCCAAAATGCCTGCTAAACGTTCTTTAGGATTTTCGGTTTCCAGTAAAGGGCGCGTGCCACGATGTGGCGCAAGGCGCGACAGTAATTCTTCTAATTCTGCATGTAAATAAATCACATAGCCGCGACTTTTTAGATGAGTGCGATTTTCTGGGTCTAAAATCACCCCGCCGCCTGTGGACAACACTAAACGATTTTCTGCGGTTAATTTGCTAATCATTGCGCGTTCACGTTTGCGAAAACCCGCTTCGCCTTCTAATTCAAAAATCAGAGAAATTGACGCGCCCGTATGTTCTTCAATTTCGCGATCACTGTCTTTAAACGTTAAGTCTAAATGTTGAGCGAGTTGGCGACCGATGGTACTTTTACCAACGCCCATAGGACCTACTAAAAATAGATTTGAGATGTGCACTGCCTGTCCTCGTCAATGATTGTATTTTATGAAATATAAACGATTTTCTTGGAAATCGTTCTAATTATTCGGGGGAGTTTGCGTGATGTGCAACTCCGCAGTTGGGGCAAAACTATAAGAAGATACATTGAACTGCTGGTCACCGCAAACCACAGCTTGTCCAAAATGGGTATAAGCTTGGGCGTGCAGGGTTTGAATTTGCCCTGTGGCACTGCGGATTCGCAAGCCTTGCTCAGCGGTTATCGTTCCTATTCGTGTAAAATATGTGCCTGCGAGGGCTTTATCAAGCTGTGAAATGTGGGCAGCGGGCACAGTGAAGCATAATTCATAATCGTCGCCTGCGTGTAAAGCAAGACGATGGGCTTCTGCAAGTGAAATTTGGGTGCGTAAACTGTCCGACAGCGGCAAACAGTCTAATTCTAAAGTTGCGCCCACCTTGCTGGCTTTGAGAATATGCCCTAAATCGCCTGCTAAACCGTCAGAAATATCGAGCATACTGTTGGCAATACCACGCAATGCCGCGCCTGCCGCTAAGCGCGGTGTGGGACGATTTAAGCGTGAAACTACATAATCATGATGTATTTTCGGTAATTGGATTTCATGCTGCACGGCGGCTAAACCCAGTCCTGCATCACCCAGCGTTCCTGTGACATAAATCGCATCACCCACTTTTGCACCGTGGCGGGTAATCGCTTGATTAAACGGCACAAATCCCATTAATTGCAAAGTAATGGTTAAGTTGCCGCGTGTGGTATCACCGCCGATTAAACTCACTTGTGCAAATTCTGCCAAACTGCGCAAACCGTAGGTAAATTCACCGAGCCACGTTTGATTCACTTCAGGGCAAGTCAACGCCAAAGTCATCCATGCAGGGGTTGCGCCCATTGCTGCCAAATCACTGAGATTCACTGCAAGGGCTTTATAGCCAATGTCTTCGGCTGATGTTTCCAGCGGAAAATGTACGCCTGCCACCAAAGTATCGACGGTAATCGCTAATTGCATTCCTTCGGGAACGTGACACACGGCGGCATCGTCGCCCACACTTAAGGCAACTTCGGGGCGTTGGGGAAAACCGTGGGTAAAATAATCCGCAATTAGTTTAAATTCTGCACTTGCCATGTAGCTTATTATTCTCAATAAATATTTTAGTAAACGTAGGGTCACTGCCATCAGTTTAAATCGAGACCTTCTAGGTTTTAAAAACCTAGAAGGTCTTGAATCCAGCGTAATTAGGACTGGCAGGAACGTAGGGTGTATAAGCATCGCGCCATACACCTTGCTATTTGAAAAGTCACAAAGGTGTGTGGCGGCTACGCCTTATACACCCTACGCACTGAATCATTTTCGTTCCAATGTTCCAGCGGTGCGGAAGACAATCAAAAAACCGCACGCACACATTCAGTAAAATGCACCGACTCGCCAGGATGCCAATTTAATTTTTCCATCGCTCTAAACTTACAAACATCAGTACAGTAATAAGCGGTTACCATAATTAATAAATGATTTACCTGCACAGTTGAAATTAAATAAGCAAAATCTTTAAGTTTTTTCGTGAGTTTCCATTGTCGGAAAAATCGAATTAATAACTGGAAACTCCAGAACTGCATTGCTAATGTGACAATGACTACTGATGTTCCCCACTCAGTCATTCTAAAGTAAGGTTCTTCTGCATCAATCAACACAAACAAATCTATCGCGGTAATAATTAGCCCTGCTGAAATCAAAGCATCTGCACTATTCGAGAGAATCTCATCCAAATTTTTGCCTGTGCGCCAGCCCTTAAAAAACTGAATAAAAATAAACAAGCCCAACAGTGGAACTTCTAAAGCTGCCGCTCCTAATAGAATTATCCAAATAATTTCAATATGATAAAAATCAGTTTCAAAATATAAAGCTATTTGTAGAATAACGGCAAATGTGAGAATTGCTGATTGCAAAAATAGTTTTTTCATTATTCCGTATTACATATTCCAAATTAGGAAAAACTCGCAGGGAGAGCTTGCCTTTCCCGTATAATGTGCGCTTCTCACCAAATGTTGTTATTATATCGCGATTTAGTGGGTGTGCTAAACGCATTACTAAATTTAGCTAAAATCAGCACTTCAAAGCGCGGTCACACGCCCCCACAAATAACAATTCTGCATGACTCCTTTTTTATCACGCATCGGTAAGTAATTATGTTTGACATCCTTAAAGCGGGTGGTTGGGTAATGTATCCCATCATCTTATGCTCCGTCATTGCAATGACTATTATCATTGAACGTTTCTGGAGTTTACGCCGTCGTTACGTGTTGCCCTCGGGGCTGACGCAACAAGTCAGTAAATGGGTGCAAGAAGGCGGAAAAGTAGACAATAAACGTCTGGAAATCTTACGCAATAATTCGCCCTTGGGAAAAGTGCTCGCCGCAGGTTTGGTGAATATGGAACACGGGCGCGAGATGATGAAAGCCAGCGTTGAAGAAGTCGGCAGCCAAATCGTGCATGAATTAGAACGCTATTTAAACACCTTGGGCACGATTGCAGAAATCGCACCGCTGCTGGGTTTATTCGGCACGGTGACTGGGATTATCCGCATGTTTGCCGCAATCGGCGTGGTCGGTTTAGGCAATCCCAGTGCTTTATCAGCAGGCTTGTCAGAAGCTTTAATCGCCACCGCCGCAGGTTTAGCCGTCGCCATTCCGACCGTGGTGTTTTACCGCTATTTCCGTGGCTTGGTGGATGAATTGGTGGTTTCGATGGAACAAGAAGCCTTAAAACTGATTGACACTTTACACGGTGACCGTGAAACCGAAGGTAATTAGCATGAAGCTGCGTCGCCGCCAAGCACACAAAGACCCGCATATTAATTTAGTGCCCTTGATTGACACCTTGTTCTTATTGCTGGTGTTTTTCATGATGACCACGACTTTCAATCAGAAAGGAATGCTCAATGTCGATTTGCCCCAAGTGCAAGGCGATCCCAATAGCAAAGTCACCGAAGCGCAGCCGATTCGGGTGGTTATCAGTCCGCAAGGCGAATACGCGATTAATGATTTACAACATGCTTTAATTAATAATGAATCCGAGACCTTAAAGCGGGCGTTGCAGCAAAATGTGGGCAGCAATCCCAACCCCACGATTTTAATCAGTGCCGATGCCAAAGCTCCTTATCAAGCCGTGCTCAAAGCCATGAAAGTTATCAGTGATTTAGGCTACGCGATTAATTACGAATACGAACAGCCAACCGACAGTAAATAATATGCGCTGGGATGCGATTTGGTACAGTAACCACCCTTTGAGTTATGCCTTATTACCGCTGGCGTGGTTGTTTTGTGCCGTGGTGCGCCTGCGCCGTGTGTTGTATCGTTGGAAAATCTTACCCAGTTATCGCCCCGCCGTCCCCGTGATTATCGTCGGCAATCTCAGCGTGGGCGGCACGGGAAAAACCCCCTTAGTGATTTGGATTGCCCAATTTCTGAAAGCCCAAGGTTTCAAACCTGCGATTATCAGTCGGGGTTATAAAGGCGAAGCCACGACTTACCCACAAGCGGTGCGCCCCGACAGCGATCCCAAAGTAGTGGGCGATGAACCGATTTTATTAGCACGTCATGGCGCGTGTCCTGTGGCAGTCGCGCCACAACGTATTTTAGCGGTGCAAGCTTTACTCGCGCATCATGACTGCGATGTGATTATCAGTGATGACGGCTTGCAGCATTATGCTTTACAGCGCGATATTGAAATTGCCGTGGTCGATGGTGAACGCCGTTATGGCAATCGTCGCTGTTTGCCCGCAGGCGCGTTGCGTGAACCTGTCAGCCGTTTGCGTGAAGTGGATTTCATCGTCACCAAAGGCATGGCAGGCAGTCATGAATATGCGATGCAATACGAATCCAAAGTTTTAACGAATTTACAAAATCCCGAATTAAACGAAGCCTTGACCGCATGGCGGGGGCGCAGTGTTCATGCCGTCGCAGGAATTGGACATCCTGAACGCTTTTTCAATCGCTTGCGTGACTTAGGTTTAAAAGTACAACCGCATATTTTCCCCGATCACCATGCTTATCAAGCTCAAGATTTACAATTTACTGACGGCTTGCCCGTAATTATGACCGAAAAAGATGCAGTAAAATGTCGTTTATTTGTGGGGGAAAATGCCTGGTATTTGCCAATCACGGCGCGTTTGCCTGCCCCGTTTGGGGAAAAACTCTTACAGCTTTTACACAAAAGGAATCATGATGGACAGAAAACTCTTAGAAATTCTGGTGTGTCCCGTCACTAAAGCCCCTTTAATTTATAAGGCGGATCGCCAAGAATTGTGGTGTAAAGCCTCGCGCCTCGCCTATCCGATTCAAGACGGCATCCCAAATTTAATTGCCGAAGAAGCCCGCACCCTCAGCTTAGAAGAAGTGGAAAGCTTATCATGAGTTTGTCCCCCGAAATTTTGGGCTTGGTGCAACGTTTGGCAGATGCCAGCGGTACGGTGATTCGGCGTTATTTTCGCACCCCGATTGCCGTGGACGACAAGGCAGACAGCAGCCCCGTGACCATTGCCGACAGGGAAGTTGAACAAACTTTACGCGCTTTAATTACGCAGGCGTATCCTGAGCATGGCATTTATGGCGAAGAATTTGGGCAAAGTCAGTGTGATGCGGAATATGTCTGGGTGATTGACCCGATTGATGGCACGAAGTCGTTTATCACGGGTAAGCCTTTGTTCGGCACTTTAATTGCGCTGCTGCATCATGGAAAACCTGTGCTCGGGGTATTAGACCAGCCGATTTTGCGGGAACGTTGGATTGGCGGTGTGGATTTGCCCACGAGTTTGAACACGCAAGCGGTGAAAGTGCGTGCCTGTGCAGATTTATCACAAGCGATTTTATATGCAACTTCGCCGCACATGTTTGTAAAACCTGAACATGTTCAGGGCTTTGCTAACGTGCGCGATGCGATTAAAACCCCGATTTATGGCGGCGATTGCTATGCTTACGCGCTGCTGGCGACGGGTTTTGTGGATATTGTGGTGGAAGCTTCGTTGTCACCGTATGATTATTGCGCTCTCGTGCCGATTGTGGAAAATGCGGGCGGCATCATCACTGACTGGCAAGGTCAGCCTTTGGGCTTGCATTCTAATGGTTGTGTGGTGGCGGCGGGGGATGCGCGGGTTCATGCGCAGGCGTTGGAAAAGTTGCATCAAGCCGTATTATAGAATAATCGACAGTGGATCAATCCCACTGTCGTATCACAGATTTTTACTTATTTCTCTCGTTTCTCTCGTTCCCAAGTGCCACTTGGGAATGCAGTCTTGACCGCGTTGCGGTCTACATACAGGATGCGGCGCATCTAAGAATGTATTCCCAAGCAACGCTTGGGTACAAGAAAATATTTGGCGATGATTGGTTTTTACCGTATGCCTTTAGATCATCTACAAAATTTCACCAAGAAAATTGATGCCGTGACTTTGGAACAAATCAAAACCGCTTATCAAAAACGTTTCCATTTGGATAAGTTTATTACTTTGACTGTGGGCAATGAAACGGCGGCGGTGAAGTCGGAAGTTGAAAAGTCGGGGAAATAATTAAAAAACTGGCAGTTCGTAGGGTGCATAAGGCGTAAGCCGTCATGCACCATCAATTGATTATGGTGTATGACGCTACGCTTATACACCCTACGCTTGCTTGGGAACAAGAAACAAGAAAACCTACGCGGCTTTAAGGAGTGGCAGGATTTATTCTTTTATAATGTTCATTTAAATAGATAGTTATTAACTGAGCATATGCAATCAAACAATTCAGTAATATGCCCTCAAAACGATCGTCAGTAAAAGTAATACCACCTTCAGTTATCTCATACTCTAACAAGGTAATTGTATTTTCGAGCTCATTAGCCCCAAAATAAAGTTTTATGAAATCCAAATACTCTTTAGGATAATTTCCATTGTTATATACTCCTGATTTTTTAATCACATTTTCACAAAACATTTGAAAATTAGACACGTTACCTTTTTTATGAACAATAATGTGTCGCAAATGTTCAATAAGGATTAATGTAAACTTCATATTCAATTGAAGTTCATTTCCCTTTTCAAGTTCAACAGTCCCAAGCTCTTCAAAACAGTTTCTAAATTGATTTAGGATACTAGACGGTTTATCTCTTTTGTTTTTGACTACGCCAACGAGCATTTCAGTTCTTGTTTGTTCCACGCTTGTTTGGGATAACGCATTTAAATCTTTCTCATGCCACAGAGTTTCATCGGTTAAACCAGCAAAAA
>JBDLSS010000297.1:0-2777 GCA_039799345.1 Pseudomonadota bacterium | reverse complement strand
TTATTGAGAAAAAATTTATCTATGGCACTTATTGAAGCCCACGACAGCCTACTTGCAAGTGAATATGAGGTCGAATCAAATCGAGCTGACTTGTTGGTAACTGATTATCAAAACAGTTCTAGATTGATCAATTCCAAAGATTGGGTTAGACTGGTCAAGCCTGATAATATATTTCATCGATCTGTGCATGCATATGCCTCTCATCCAAATGATGAACCATGGGGTGAACTGCTCGATAAGTTTGTCAAAGAAATAAAGCGTGATGGGCGGTTGCTTAATAAAGCTCGTTATTATTCACTTGAATCATTGGTGGTTACACGATGAGTGCCTCTATTGATGCTGGTGGTCAATTTAAAACGCCGGAACAATCTAATGCGTATTCTTCATTCGCATACAGTTTATTAGCATTCTTTGTCTTGGCTATATTTTTGGCTACAGGATTGAGTGCAAAAAAAGATTTGGACAATGAACTTGCTATCAACATTAAAAGAGCAGAAGATAATGCTTTAATTTATGAGGATCAAATCGTACAAACATTTCAATTGATTGAAAATGTAGCCCGTACATTACAGTTTACAACTGATCGTCAATTGGATCAGTTAACGCCTGATGATCTACGTTTGATTTTACAACGTGCACAATTTAGTTTACCTGCAATACGTTCGATGTCATTGGTTGATGATGGGCAAAATGTATTTGCCAGTAGTAGCCGTGGGAATTTGGGTCTTAAAATCGATTTAACATTATTTCAACCGATTAATAGTGATGGCCGAAATACAACTTTATTTCGTATTTCACAGCCTTGGCGTGGTCGTGATTTGAGCAGCGGGACTCCTTCGTCACTTGATGAGCCTGTCAGTGTCAATGATGCTTATTTTATACCTGTCCTTTTAAGGCTTAATTCTTCAAACAATAAATCAGATGGATTTTGGATATTGGTTGCAGTTAATCCAGATTATTTGCTTAGTCGATTGTCGCGATATAATAATGAGAAAACTGACAGTTTTGATTTGATCACGACTGATGGTCGAGTTTTACTGTCTGATCATGAATCTTTACCAGGGGAAAGATTCGGCGAATTTCATCTATTATCTTCTATTTTAAAAGCGAAAAAAAGTACCAATCTTGAAAAAAATTTACTGGCTTTTCGAGTTTCAGATCGATATCCAATATTTATAATTACTCGTATAGAACGTCAAGAAATAATTCGACTTTGGCTTGAAAAAAAGTTACCTTTTTTCTGTTGGATTATTGCAGCAACTGGAGCCGGGGTCCTTATTTTTTGGATATTACTCTCCAGAATAAATAATGCTGAAAAAAATCATTTAAAGCAGCAGCGCGTAGTTTATCGTTTGTCACAAGCTTTGGCGCAAAGTCCGAGTGGTATATTAATTACAAACTTGAAAGGGATCGTTGAATATTGTAATTTGTGCTACTGTCAAATGGTTGAAAAATCAGCTTCAGACATTATTGGAACTGTAACCTTTATGTTTGATTCAAACCTGATACCAGCCAGTGCAACTATTGATATTATAGATGGATTAAAGGCAGGTCAAATTTGGAAAGGTGAATTTGCACATGCAAATTCGAGTGAAAGTGCTACTCGCGAAGTGCAGGTGATTTGGTCCCCTTTGCGCGATGAGGGTAACGAAATAACGCATTTCATTTGTGTTGAGCATGACATTTCTCAATTGAAAAAAATGCAGCATGAGTTGTCGATTTCTCGTGATCGAGCGGAGACTGCAACTCGAGCTAAAAGTGAATTTTTGGCTAACATCAGTCACGAAATCCGTACGCCAATGAGTGGTGTTATAGGGATGACGCATTTGGCACTAGAAGAAGATATGGGAGAAAAAGCCAAAGAATATGTGACACATGCCAGAACTTCTGCCGTGACATTACTCGGAATACTGAATGACATTCTTGATTTTTCCAAAATGGAAGCAGGTAAACTACAGCTTGAAGCTTTTAGATTTGATTTTAAAGCATGGTTAGATGGCATTGTGAAGCCGCATGCAATGGCTGCCAAAGATAAGGGCCTTCAATTTGAGTGCAATGTTTCCACCGAAGTTCCTAATTGGATTACCTCTGACTCACTTCGCCTCTCTCAAATTTTAAATAATTTAATTGGAAATGCTATTAAATTCACTACTTTAGGTAAGGTTGATTTGAGTGTACGATTTATTCAGAAATTAGAAAATTCTAAATCTATCGAAAAAGAATATTTCTTAGAGTTTAATGTCTCAGATACCGGATGTGGCATGACTTCAAGTGAAATTGATAGTCTATTTAAGCCATTTACGCAGGCTAATTATTCAACTTCCCGTGTTTACGGCGGTACTGGTTTAGGTCTTGTTATTTGCAAGCGTTTATGTTTGGCTTTTAATGGTGATATTACGGTAAGTAGTCAACCTCAAGTAGGCAGTAGTTTCGTAGCTAAGGTTTCAGTGTTGCCAGCTGATCCACCCGAGCTTGAATTTTCTATAGTACCTTCTCTCTCATCCGTCACATCACGTGCAACAAGGGATTTAAATGGGTTGAAGGTTTTGCTTGTTGAGGATTATCCATTTAACCGACAAATGATGGTGGTCTTGCTTGGCAAATTCGGTCTTAATGTTGATGTGGCCGTTAATGGACAGGATGCACTGGATCGGCTTCATTCGCCTGATTCACATTATGATGTTGTACTTATGGATATTCAAATGCCAATCATGGATGGTATCACTGCAACTCAGCATATAAGAAGAGAAACTATTTTTGATAATCTTCCGATCATT
>JBDLSS010000296.1:0-8809 GCA_039799345.1 Pseudomonadota bacterium | reverse complement strand
AGAGCGATTTAACAATACGTTAAGACAGCGAGTCAGTCGTTTAGTGAGAAAAACGTTATCTTTCTCCAAGAAGTTAGAAAATCACATCGGGGCTATCATTTATTTCATTAATCACTACAATCAATCATTACTTGTTTAGCATTACCGGAAGTTTTAGGAAAAAACTAGATTTCTTGCGTGGTTGCGCGAGATAATAAGGCTTGAACTGCGGCTTGGGGCGTATATTCCCCTTGTAGGACTTTATGCACATGCTCAACAATCGGCATGGCAATTTCCATTTCTTGTGCCAAACGATACACTTCACGAGCCGCATGAACGCCTTCCACCACTTGCCCGATTTTTGCTTGTGCCTCGCTGTCGGTTTGACCTTGCGCCAAGGCATAACCCATGCGCCGATTACGGGATTGATTATCGGTACAAGTCAGCACCAAATCGCCCAAACCAGCCAAACCCATAAAAGTTTCACGCACTCCGCCCAACGCAGTACCAAAACGCACCATTTCCGTTAAACCGCGTGTAATCAAGGCTGCACGACTGTTTGCACCCAAACCTAGCCCATCTGCAATGCCTGCTGCAATGGCAATCACATTTTTCACCGCGCCGCCCACTTCCACGCCCACCATGTCACAACTGGTATAGGGACGAAAACTGGGATGATGGTGAAATTTTTTCACCAATAATTCTGCATAATCGGTGTGATTGGCGGCAACAGTCACCGCAGTCGGCAAACCTTTCGCCACTTCCATCGCAAACGAAGGGCCCGACAACACTGCTAAAGGGCGATTTTTACCGAGCATATCCGCCGCAACTTGATGTAATAACAAACCCGTTTCATATTCCAAGCCCTTAGTCGCCCAACAAATTCGCACTTTTGCGGCAAGATGGGGCGCGAGCAAGGCTAAAGTTTCCCGAAACGCATGACTGGGCACAACCACCAGCACATCTTCTACCGTAGATAAATACGGCACAAAATCACTGACGGCATGTAAGTTCTCAGGAAAAGGAATCTCGGGTAAAAAGCGGGCGTTTTGGCGAGTTGCTGCCATCTGCTGCATCTGTGCGGAATTTCTTCCCCACAGCGCAACTTGATGCCCATTCCGCGCTAATACCATCGCCAGCGCAGTGCCCCAAGAGCCTGCGCCGAGCACGAGAATTGTCGGTGTAAACAACATCAGTTGCGGCGGGAAAAATTAAGCAGTGGCTTCGGGAAGTTGTGCGGCAGCATCTTGTTGAAGCTGGGCAACACGTTGTGCGAACATTGCGTCAAAATTAATCGGCGCAAGTAATAAAGGTTGGAAACCACCGCGCACGCTGAGATCAGACATTACTTCACGCGCATAAGGGAATAAAATAGTTAAGCAGTAGCTGTTCAGCATGTATTGTAATTGTTCGCTGCCAAAATTGGCGACGGTGAAAATTCCTGCTTGTTGCACTTCGATTAAGTACGCCGTTTTATCGCTGCTTTCGCCCGTTTCAGGATTGGTGCTGACTGCTTTAACCGTCACGGTGAGATTTAACACCACTTCAAACACGTCTTCAGACAAGGCTTCAATGGTATTAGAAATTTGTAATTCTAAACCTTGCGTCCATTGTTCGGTGAAAATATGGGGAGAATTGGGCGTTTCAAAAGATACGTCTTTTACATAAACTTTTTGAATTGCAAATTGTTCTTGTGGGGCTGCGCCGTTTTGAATTGCTTCTTCCACTGTCTCTATTCCTCGTTAAAGCGTTGTATTGTTCGGGACTATTCTTTGCCGCGTGTCAGCGGAAGACTTGCCGTTTGCCATGCCATGATGCCGCCGCTGAGATTATAAACTTTCTCAAAACCTTGTTTTTTAAGTTTGCCACAGGCTTGGGCGGAACGTTGACCACTTAAACAAATCGCGATAATTGGCTGGTCGCGGTGTTTTTCTAGGCGGCTCATTTTATCAGATAAGCTACTTAGCGGCATATTAATTGAGTTTAAAATATGCCCTTGGGTAAATTCGTTTTCTTCACGCACATCGATTAATACCGCGTCTTCATGATTGAGCAATTTAGTGACTTCAAAACAGTTGATTGAAGCAACCCCTGTGATTTGGGATTGGAAAGTATTCCAAATCAACGCACCCGAAACTGCAAATAATGCAAAAAATAGGAATAAATGATTTCCTACAAATTCAAATAATTGTCCCATAAGCGATCTAAGTTCTACTGAGTAATGAGAAGATAAAATGTGGACTAATCTGGATTAACCACAGAATGAGCAAAATACTTCACGCATCATGCTGATTAGGCGCAAAGTCCGTGCATCGCCGACGCGGTAATATACTCGATTTGCATCTTTGCGGGAAGCCAAAATACCCTTGTCACGCAGGATAGCAAGGTGTTGAGAAATATTACTTTGAGAAGTGCCGACGTGATCGACAATATCTTGAACGCTGTATTCTTTTTCGCCCAAAGTGCAGAGAATTTTCAGGCGCAAAGGATGCGACATCGCCTTCATCGAGCGAGCGGCGCGTTCAATGTCTTCGTCATGCGTAATCAGCGCGAAAGGCTGGGGGCTTTCAGGCATACTTTAATTTTCCAGATTCAGTGATAGAAAGTAGTTGGAGTCATTCCCTGTGAATGTTTATTAGGGAATATGAGCGACTTTCACAAAATACATGTAACTACCTGCATTATAGTCTATATAAACTAAAAATATTAATAAATAATATAAAGCTAATATAGACTTGCTTCATAATTTTTTGTTACAAGCTTAGATGAAAAATCTATTGTCGCCCTGTGTGTCCGAAGCCACCTTCACCGCGTTCAGTGGTGTGACTAAACTCTGAGACAATTTTTAATTCAGCTTGCACCACGGGCACAAAAATCATTTGGCATAAACGTTCACCGGGTTCAACCGTGAAGGCGGTGGTGCTGCGATTCCACACTGCAATCCGAATTTCGCCATGATAATCCGAATCAATTAAACCGACTAAATTCCCCAACACGATGCCGTGTTTTACCCCTAAACCTGAACGCGGCAAAATCATTGCCGCTAAGCCATTGTCGTGAATATCAATCGCAATACCACTACCTATCATTTGGGTTTGATTGGGTTCAATCACCACCGCAGTTTCAATACAGGCACGCAAGTCTAAACCTGCCGCGCCTTGGGTGGCATGTTCGGGCAATGGAAAACGTGTGCCGATGAGGGGGTTTATGATTTTGGCTTCAATACTGCGCATGCTGTTATCCCGTAACTGGTCAGAAAAACGCTACACTATAGGCAAGCCACCCGCCTGCTGTCAATTTAACTCACTGAAGGAAGGTTTGTTATGGAAATTGAACTGATTAGTTTTGAACTATGTCCTTTTGTGCAACGTGCAGTGATTATGTTGCGCGAAAAACAGATTCCTTTTACGATTAAATATATTGACTTACAACAACCACCTGCATGGTTTTTGGAAATTTCGCCCATGGGAAAAGTGCCCTTGTTGCGTTGGAATAGTGAAGTTTTATTTGAATCGGCAGTCATTTGTGAATTTTTGAACGAATCTTATCCGCCCAGTTTACACCCCGACACTGCCTTGGCTCGTGCCAAACATCGTGCTTATGTGGAATTTTCTTCATTCCTGCTCGGTGTGCAATATTTCGCCAGTTTGGCAAAAACGGCGGAAGAATACGCGAAACAACGGACGATTTTGCAACAAGAATTGGCTAAGTTAGAGATGCATTTAGACGACAGCGCACACTTTGATGCTTATGAATTTTGTTTAGTGGATGTGGCATTTGCACCTTTATTCATGCGCTTGGAGCTTTTGGATCAAGCTGTGCCTGAAAATTCTTTGAGCAGTTTGCCAAAAATAGCGGCGTGGTCGGCGCGTTTATTAGCAATGCCCAGTGTGCAAACTTCGGTGATTCCTGAATTTAAAGCGCGTTATTTTGCGCATTTTAAAGCCTTGGGCAGTTATTTTGCGGGGGCATAGGTTTGAAGAGGTGTTCTAAAGAAGCCCCAACCCCGAGGATGGATTAATCATTGTCGTTTATTACATTTAGGAACATTAGGTTATATACTTTATGGTTTACCACTGTTTTTCTACTTTCTGTTTTGACAAGCTAATTTTTACTTTCGTGAAAACTACAGGGCTGTTTTTAGTTTCTATATTTTTATGAAAGTCAATAGTTATATTTTAAATGTATCATAACTATATGATACAACATCATAAAACAGACTATGCGACAAGTTATACGGCTCTTAAGAAAAAGTGTACAGCCCAGTGAGTTTTTTCTAATAGCTCCCGAGTCGGTCGGGGTTTGTAACCCCGACTGGAACGTTTGAGAGCATCAGAACAAGCTGAAACGTTACGGTGCGGGTTACAAACCTGCACTAGTTTAGGCTATGGATACTGAGCACTGCCAGTCCTAAATCACGATGGACTTAAGACTTGCTAGGTTTGGGGTTCAAAATCAACTTTGTCATAAATATCCGTCAATGCCAGCGTTTCCCCCAATTGGGCAATACTGAACACATCGCTTAACTTATTGTATTCAGTCAATAACCATTGCTGCGGAGCTTGTTTCACAAAATGTTCGACATGGATTTTATCCTGACTCATCAAAATATAATCTTGTAAATCAGGCAGATTACGGTAAATTTCAAACTTACCTGCGCGGTCATAATCCTTGGTGCTGTTGGACAACACCTCAATAATTAAGTTCGCGTTACACACCGTATCACGCCGCCCTTGCCAATATTCAGGCTTGCCCGCAATCACCAAAATATCAGGATAAGTAAATGATTCAATGGAAGGAACATGCAGTTTAACATCACCGATAAACACCTCAAACAGCCTGCCACGCAACACCAGTTTCAGCGCGAAGTAAATATTGCCAGCAATCCGATTGTGATTTAGTGTTCCTCCAGCCATAGAAAAAACATCTCCTGCGTAATATTCGCTTTTCTCAACCGCCAAATCTTCAGCGGCTAAATACTCTTCAATCGAGTAATGTTTCAAAACGGCAACAGTATTCATAATGCTGACCTGCTCAGTGTAAAACTCCAAAATATCTAATGTAATTCTAAACCATTTTTATCGAAGTTTTATTGAATCTTTCCACTGAATTTAGGAGCGTAACGCTGCTAAGCATTGCCACGAAACGGGCAAATTTAAAGATTAAAAGAAGCCCCCAACCCTCTAAAGGGAGCTAAACACATTGAACTTCCTAGCCGGTCGAGGTTTGTAACCCCGACTGAAACGTTTGAGAACGTCAGAACAAGCTAAAACGTTACGGTGCAGGTTACAAACCTGCACCAGTCAGTGGTGAATTATGGTTCAGACATTTAAACTGCACCCCCTAAACTTTTGCTATCATAGCAACATGACACAGCCCTTATTCCAAGGGCTTGAAACTGAATCGAGATGTTGTAGGTTATACCCCACGATGGCAACTAAAAAAGATAAAAACTCAGAAAGTGGCACGATCACACTGAACAAAAAAGCAGGCTTTGACTATTTTTTACTCGAGCGTTTTGAGGCAGGTTTATCCCTCGAAGGCTGGGAAGTCAAAAGTCTGCGCGCAGGACGCATTCAAATCCGTGACTCCTACGTGATTATTAAAAATCAAGAAGCGTTTTTGATTGGCGCATTAATCACGCCCCTGCTCACCGCATCCACCCATATCGTCCCCGAATCGCAACGCACCCGAAAATTATTATTGCACCGCGAAGAACTCAACAAACTCATTGGTGCAGTCGAGCGCAAAGGACAAACCTTAATTCCCACCGCGATGTATTGGAAACACGGACGCGCTAAATTAGAAATTGCGCTCGCCAAAGGTAAGAAAGATTATGACAAACGTGAGACTGAAAAAGAACGCGATTGGGATCGGGAAAAAGAGCGTTTGTTTAAACATTAAGATGCTAGAAAACGCATAGTGTTATAAAATGAGCCTCTTGTGAGACTTTCCTTATTTGCGGTAAGGCTGTCTACGTTCTATGATGCGTGTTTCTTAACCTTGATGGACAACTGAATGAAAAAATTAACTTTCGCACTTTGCGTGTTATTAACCAGCAATGCTTATGCTTCTGAAGAACATAAAGCGGTCGCCGCCGCTGGCAATGCCGAAGCTGGCAAAGCAAAATCAGCCCTGTGTGCCGCCTGTCATGGTGTTGATGGCAACAGTGCCACAGGCATGTGGCCAAAATTAGCAGGGCAAAATGCGAGCTATATTGCACAGGAATTACAAAAATTTAAATCAGGCGCACGCGAAAACGCCAGCATGACAGGCATGGTTGCAAACTTAACGCCTGAAGATATGGCTGATTTAGCCGCATATTTCTCAAGCCAAACGCGCACCCAAGGGGCAGCCAGTGAAGCCTTAGTTGAAGCAGGTCAAAAAATTTATCGCGGTGGCAATAAGGCAAAAGGTATTCCTGCCTGTACCGCTTGCCATAGCCCACAAGGCAATGGTAATCCTGCTGCAAAATATCCTGCTTTAGGCGGACAACATGCAGAATATGTGAAAAAACAATTAGAAGATTATCGCAGTGGTGTGCGTAGCGGTAAAGTTCTCGAAGGTACACCCGTCATCATGCGTGAAATCGCTTCTAAAATGAGTGATGATGACATGAAAGCTGTGGCTGATTATGTGGCAGGCTTGCACTAAATCTATAAAAAATCTCTTGCGCGACTTATCTGCGTAAGATCAACGGGCATTCGCTACCGTTTATTGCGGTGAGTAGAATGTCCGTTTTCTTTGCATGATACACTGTGCCTCACGATTAATTCTCTACTTCTCAACACGTTTAAGGATAGAACTTTATGCGTTTGTTAAAATGCTTAGCTCCCCTCTTACTGGCTATCAGCTTCGGAACTGTCAGCTTTGCCGCCGAAGAAGCCGATCCCTATGCGGGAAAATATGATGTAATCCAAAATCCTTTACCCACACAAAGCAAGGATAAAGTCGAAGTTTTGGAACTGTTTTGGTATGGTTGCCCTCACTGCTATGCTTTCAAAGAAATCCTAGACCCTTGGGCGAGCAAATTTCCCAAAGATGTCGAACTGGTGTTATTCCCCGCCGTGTTCAGCCAAAAATGGGCGATTTCTGCTAAAGCCTATTACACCCTCGAAGCTTTAGACCTTGTCGCCAAATTGCACACAGCTTTGTTCAAAGCCATTCACGAAGGACATCGTAACTTGGCGGATGAAGCTGAATTGATGAAGTTTTTTGCAGAAAACGGTGTGAACAATGAGGAATTCAAAAAGGTGTTTAATTCGTTTGGAGTAGACAGCAAGCTGCGTCGCGCCATCGAAACCACGCCTAAATATGGCGTGTCGGGCGTGCCTGCTTTGGTCATCAATGGGAAGTATCGCTTATCCAGCGAAAAAACCGATGGTTATGACAACATGCTGAAAATTGCCGATTATTTAATCGAGAAAGAACGCAAGGCAATGACTGCGGCGAAGTAATTCCCATGAGCTTTTTTACTTTTTGGTAGTGATAAACAGCTAAGGATTTTAGCCGTTTATTGTCTGAATCAGGATTAGAGTTTCATCCTGCTTAATTTGGGTAATCCTGATTCAGACAATCCTGAGTTTCCTCAGGTGCGTAAACCTTCTAAAAGGGGGCTAAACGTTAAAATGAGTCCCTAAAAAATAATTAAAACAAGTTGTTATAAAATTTCAGGGGAATTCCAGTTTAATGTATCACTTTCGCGGCAACACTGACAGCATCAGGATGCCAGCCTACGATTAAACTTAATGCAATAAAGCCTACCACATATGCCAGAATGACATACCATCCATGACGAATCCAATTCACCACGGATTTTGCTTCAGGATACATGTTAGACAAGGCAACCCCAGCTGATGAACCAAACCAAATCATTGAACCACCAAAACCCACCGCATAAGCCAAAAATCCCCAATCATAACCACCTTGTTTAATTGCCAAAGCAGTGAGCGGAATATTATCAAATACCGCAGAGACTATACCCAATCCAAATGCACTGGAGGGAGAGGCAACAGGTAGGGTTTCCACAGGCATCATCGAAGCGCACAACACTAAAGATAATAAGAAAATCGTGCCCATTAAAGTTTCTGGCAAAATTTCCCAATCAGGGCGACGCAAGGGAATTGATACTAGCAAAGCCAACCACACCGCCACACCGATAAAGGGGAAACTATCTGCCATTGTGGCGAATTTCACATTCACAGTGACGTTTGCCGCAATGGCTGCGCCCAAAATTAATACGACAATTCCAATTCGCGCCCAATCTAAATGAATTTTTTCATGTTGATGTTTTAAAATGGGTGAATATTTTTGTTGCTGAATCGCGGCAGGAATCCCAAAAATAAACAACGCGAGAAATGAGCCTGCATAGGCTTCAAATACCGCCAAAGGGCTAACCCCTGAAATCCAAATCATTGTTGTGGTGGTGTCACCGACGACACTACCTGCACCACCTGCATTTGACGCGGCAACAATCGCTGCTAAATAACCAATATGGACTTTTGCACGGAATAAAGTATGTGCCATCGCACCACCAATCAATGCCGCTGCAATGTTATCGAGAAAGCTTGAGATTATAAAAATGATCACTAATAAGAAAAATCCGCCTTTCCAATCATGCGGCAAAATGCGCGGTAATACAGCGGGAATGCGGGTTTTTTCAAAATGGCGCGATAATAAAGCAAAACCCATAAGTAAACAGAATAAGTTTGCTAAAGTGACCCATTCATGTCCCAGATGATGCAATAAGCCTGTGACGCCGAGTCCATCTTTGAAACCTGTAAAACTCAATTTATATAAAGTAATACTGAATAAACCTGTTAAACCAACC
>JBDLSS010000295.1:0-9931 GCA_039799345.1 Pseudomonadota bacterium | reverse complement strand
AAGATTGTAAAGTCTTTATTTACAATGAGTTATATTTATATATCGAACAATAACACTTTCATTAAAATCAAACAGTTATACATGTAACTGCACAAATCCCAAATTGATTATTGAAAGTTCTGTCCTGTACTAGGGCTTTCATTGAGTTGTCAAAAAATTACGTTATAATGTTCTCGCTATTTCCTATTTAAGATAATGTCTTTAAGCAGTTATAGTTTGAGAATTATTCACTCTAACCTAGGTTATCAACATGTCAACATCTAAAAACTCACTGTTAAGTCTTGTTAGTTTAATTAGCGTATTAAGTGCACCCGTTTTTGCTGAAGCACCTACGCTTCCCGCTTTTGGGGCTGATTTAAGCCAAACCTCTGTATCAGGCTTATCTTCAGGCGCATTCATGACCTCCCAATTAAACACAGCTTATTCTGCCAGCTTTATTGGTGCTGGGGTGATTGCGGGTGGTCCTTTTTACTGTTCAGGGACTTATGGCAGCGTAGGTAATATGCAAAGTGCTATGGCTACCTGCATGAACCCACTCAGCAAAGGCGTGGGGCCTGATGCTGCAATTTCTTTCAAAAGCGCCCAAAAATTTGCCTCCGAAGGCAAAATTGACGACGTCGAAAACTTGAAAAAACAAAGAGTGTATTTATACAGCGGTTCTAGCGACTCTACTGTAAAAACCATCGTGGTTGATCAAGTCAAAGCCTACTACAATTTAGCAGGTGTGCCTGATGCCAACATCAAGTACGAACATGGCAATGCTGGACATTCCATCATCACCAAAAACGTCAATGATGTTCCTTGCTCCACCACCAAGCCTCCCTTCATTAATAATTGTGATTTCGTACAATCACAAGATTTATTACGCCATATCTATGGCGAATTGAATGCGCCCACCACTTCTGACAAACTCAGCGGTAAGATTGTTGCCTTCAATCAGAAAGAATTTATCAAGAGCAGCCGTAGCAGTATGAGTGATGATGCGTATGCTTATGTGCCTAAAGCCTGCGAAACCGAAAGCTGCCGCGTACATATTGCCTTCCATGGTTGCTTGCAAGGCGCGGCTCAAATTGGCGACAAATACTACAGCACCACTGGTTATAACGAAATCGCAGACACCAACAAGATTATCGTATTATACCCACAAGCCCAAATTTCCAAGACAATTCCTGCTAACCCACAAGGCTGCTGGGATTTCTGGGGCTACTCCAGTGAAGACCCTAGCAATCTCGACTTTTACACCAAAAACGCACCTCAAATGTCTGCTATCATGGCAATGGTTAAGCGTTTAGGCGATGCTCGTTAAGCCAAACAGTTTTCTGTTCCCTTCTCCGTTCAATAGGAATTATGATCATGTCCAATACTTTTGTATCTCAATGGGTTGAATTTAGCCAAGCTTCTTTGAGCAAGTTCAAAGAATTCAGCGATACTAGCGTTGCAAATCTCAGTGCTGCAAAACCTGCATTCTCCAGTGCAGACATGGCCGAAGTGTTGAAAAATGCAATTGCTGCAAACAAGCAATTCAATGACATCAGCACCGCAACTTTCATGAAGTTATTTCATAACCAAGTGACGTCCATGAACTTGGGGAATACCACTTCTGCTGTACAAGAATTAACTGATATTTCTAGCGGTTTAGTGACTCAATTCGTGCAACAACAAACCCAATTCGTGAGCGACTTGACCAGCGCATTTTCTGGCTATGTGGCTAACTTACAACAAGTCAATGGTACTACCGAATTAACCACGGTGCAAAGTGATTTGTTGGCAACCATTCAACAACAAGTGAAAGACAATGCAGCCGCTAATATGGGCTTGTTGAATTCACTGAGCGTTGCAACCAGTGCTTGGACTGAAAAGACTTTGAATAAAGCTGCTGAAGCTAAGTAAGCTTTAAGTAGAATTTATGCCCTTTAGTCAAAAGGCTAAAGGGCATAATTAATAGAAAACTGCGGTTGTTGCTTAACGAATATGCAGTTGAGAAAACTGTTTTTCCCCTTCCACACACATCGTTTTGCGCCATGAACTTTCATCGTTCAGTGTGCGCCACCGTCGTTCCTCTTTAATGTAATGCCAATCCTTGTCATTTTGGTAGTAGATTTGAATATAACTACTTTCTAAAATATTCAGAATTTCATTGTCGTGATGATTAAACTCATCATAGTCCGTGACTGCACGCTGTGCCATTTCGGAATACAACTGATTTAATTCCAGCAACAAATCATTAATTTCATTATCCAGTTTGGAAATTGTTAAACCAATCCGAGTCGCTTCTTTCGCGGTAATCGGATAACTGTGCGAGGGATAACTGGAGTTTAAATTCCAGCTAATTTGCTCGGCTGCGGCCTCGTCCTTGATGTGATAAGACAGAATTTCTTTGCAAATTTTAATCGACAAAGAACTGGAACGATCGATTGCACCCACGACCAGCGGATGAATATGCTTGAAAATCTCTTCATAAGGATTGCCATGATGATCTTTCGCATTATTACCCCAGACTTTTATAATCCGTGCCAGCTCGTCTTGGCTGACGCTCACACGGCGATTGTCGCGGTCTAAGGGCGATAAATCGTGAGTGAGGGAAGAATCAATCGCAGTTAAATGTGCCAACGCGCCCATGCTGATTTCATCTGCGCCTAACGCAATCATGGTCGCAGCAGAAGCGCATTCCAAAGGCACTAGCGCAATCACGTTGCTGTAATATTCACGAATTAAATTGACAATTCGCAAGGCGGCTTCGACATCACCACCATCGGACTTGATAAAAATACCAACTTTATTACCCTGCCCCAAGGTTCTGAGCACGTCATATAAAGCCAGCACGTCATTATCACAGACTGAACCGCTGCTAGAAGTCCAGTATACGAGAAAAGGATAACCCAATTGTTGTTCAATTTTTTGAACAATAGTTTGAGTCTTTTCAAACAGTAAAGGGGGTTTTTTCACTTCTTTGTGGTTTTCATCCATAGCACTAATTTTGCATTATTATAATAAGGGTATTTGAAAATAACGTAGCATAGCATTATAACAAATTCATTTGTTATGTTAATAAGTTATAAGCTTACTGTTCGACTTTGTTATCCAATGCCAGCCACAAACATTTTCCCCCGCTACTTTTCTCAATCGCGGTTAAACGTTGGGCATGTGCGCTTAATTCTTCTTCGCTGGGCGCAATCACAGGCAAGCGAGGACGTTCTGCACTAATTCGACGAATTTCAGCCGCTTGTTGCACTTTATTATCATGTTCTTCGCCGCCCAAAAAACTGACTTGTCCGCCCGTCATCGCCAAATATACTTCAGCGAGCAGTTGCGCGTCTAATAATGCGCCGTGCAATTGGCGGTGGGTATTATCAATGCCGTAACGTTTACACAGCGCATCTAAGCCAGCTTTTTGTCCCGGATTCATTTGGCGAGCAAGGAGGAGTGTGTCAAGCACACTGCATTGCGCTTCAATGTTTTGCCAAGGATTGTGCGCTAACAAACTTAATTCGTAGTTTAAAAAGCCCACGTCAAAGCTGGCATTGTGAATCACTAATTCCGCGCCTTGTAAAAATTCCATTAATTCTTGGGCTTTGTCTGCAAAACGGGGTTTATCCGCTAAAAATTCATGGGTAATGCCATGCACTCGCATTGCACCTTCATCAATTTGGCGGTCGGGCTGCAAATACACATGAAAAGTTTTACCCGTGAAACGGCGGTTAAACATTTCCACACAGCCAATTTCAATGATGCGGTGTTTTTCTGCGGTGGATAAGCCTGTAGTTTCGGTGTCGAGAATGATTTGACGCATGAGAGTTCCTTAAAATCTTACGGCTGTTGCATCGCCAACATGCAATACGCACGGCGGCTTACGGGGTCTTTTTCATCCAAACAACGGCGTTTCACATGTTCTTGTAATTGCGCTTGGCATTGACGTTTTTCGGGTGAACTTTCAGCGTGTTCATTGCACACCACTTTCAAACTGTTTTTTAAATTTTCAACCCGCTGTTCATCACTCATGCCCGCATTTTGCGGTGGCACGGGGTGAGCTTGCGCTTGCGGGCTAATTTCTTTGGGAATTGCGGCATCAGGTGGACGATTATTTGCGTCTAACACTTTTGTGCCTGCGGTGGGAGCATTTGCAGGGGCAGGATTCAAATTCGGCGCGGTTTGAAAATCTTCAATCACAATTTTTTCAACCTTATGATTTTGTGAATTATTCACAGGCGCAGATTCACTGAATTGGGTGTTGCCTTCTTTATCAACCCATTGATAAACATCTCTCGCCACAGCAGGCAGCGCGAAACTGCATAAAACCAAGATAAGCAATTTAGACATAGCGGTGAAATTTCCTGAGCTGAAAAAAATAGTTACGCCTTAGGCACTAAAACGGCTAAAATGTTTACGCATCGGCACAAGTCGTTGCAAACTTCCGTTTAAATTTAACGGGATACGGATTAACTACGCAGTTTAGCGAATTGATACATTATACACGATGCGAAAACCAGAATTGCTTTCTCCCGCTGGCACTTTAAAAAGTATGCGCTATGCCTTTGCATACGGTGCTGATGCGGTTTATGCAGGACAACCGCGCTACAGTTTGCGGGTGCGAAATAACGATTTCAACACCCTTGAAAATCTTGCCTTGGGGATTAACGAAGCCCACGCGCAACAGAAACAGTTTTTTGTCACCTGCAATATTTCCCCGCACAATTCCAAGCTCAAAACCTTCATGAATGACATGGCGGAAGTGGTCGCGCTCAAGCCTGATGCCTTAATTATGGCAGACCCTGGTTTAATTCACTGGGTGCGGGAACGCTGGCCCGAAATGCCGATTCATCTTTCCGTACAAGCAAATACGGTGAATTATGCCACCGTACAATTTTGGAAAGCGATTGGTTTGACGCGGGTGATTTTGTCGCGTGAATTGTCTTTGGATGAAGTTGAAGAAATCCGCCAAACTTGCCCCGATATTGAATTAGAAGTGTTTGTACACGGCGCATTGTGCATTGCCTATTCAGGGCGTTGTTTATTATCAGGTTATATGAATCATCGCGATTCCAATCAAGGCAGTTGCACCAATGCCTGTCGTTGGAATTACGAATTGCATCCCGCCACTGAACAGGCTTCAGGCGATATTCAACAATATCGCCCCGAGCCACAATTGGGCGCGGGCAAAACCGTAGAACAAGTATTCTTGCTCGAAGAAGGGCAACGTCCGGGCGAATTCATGCCGATTTTTGAAGATGAACACGGCACTTATATCATGAATTCTAAAGACTTACGCGCCGTTCAACACGTTGCACGTTTGGTTAATATGGGCATTGATTGCCTAAAAATCGAAGGGCGCACCAAATCGCATTATTACGTGGCGCGCACTGCACAAGTGTATCGCCAAGCCATTGATGACGCGGTCATTGGCAAATCCTTTGACATGCGGCTGATGGATGAATTGGAAAAATTGGCAAGCCGTGGTTATACCGAAGGCTTCTATCGTCGCCATGTGCATGATGAATATCAGAATTATTTAACAGGTTCGTCGGTTGGTGAAAATCAGCAGTTTGTGGGCGAGGTGTTAAAACACGATTTAAGCACGGGCTTGATGGACATCGAAGTGAAAAATCGTTTCCTCGTCGGCGATCATTTAGAACTGATGTTGCCGCAAGGCAATGTACATTTTAATTTGGCAGCAATGCAGAATCTGCGTGGTGAAGCGGTGGAAATTGCGCCGGGTTCAGGGCACACCATGCGGATTTCTTCGCCTATTCAAGAAGATGCAACGGGTGGTTTGTTGTTGCGTTATTTGCCGAATGCTTAATAGCTTCACCCTTTGAAAAAGGGGGGAGAAATATTTAATCTTTAGCCCCCTTTAGGGGGTTAGGGGATTCAGTTAAGCTTTTTAACATAAAATCAGCACAATCATGAATAAACTAGATGAAATAAAACAAAAGCTTGACGCATTATCAGACCCGATGAATCAGCAACAAGCGCAACGTTTTTTCAAAACAGGCAAAGGCGAATATGCAGAAGGCGATATTTTCCTTGGAATAAGAACGCCCGTGCTGCGTAAGTTGGCGGCACAGTACAAGGATTTAAGCCTTGATGACAGCGAACAATTACTGCAAAGCCCTATTCATGAACAGCGTTCTCTCGCGTTAATGCTGTGGGTAGCACAATTTCCCAAAGCTGATAAAGCCCAACAACAGCAGCTTTTTGAACGTTATTTGCAAAACACAAAATTTATCAATAATTGGGATTTAGTCGATATTTCTGCTCCAACTTTGATAGGACAGTATTTATTAGAAAAAAATCGCGGAATTCTTTACAAGCTAGTTGCCAGTAAAGCTTTATGGGAGCGACGGATTGCAGTGGTTGCAACACTCACTTTTATCCGTCACCAACAATTTGATGAAATTTTAGATTTTGCAAAATTACTGTTAAATGAACCCCATGATTTAATTCATAAAGCAGTAGGTTGGATGTTGCGAGAAGTGGGGAAACAGAATTTAAGTCTTTTAGTCGCTTTTATTGATGAATATGATACTCAACTGCCCCGTACGACTTTGCGTTATGCGATTGAACATTTTAATGAAGAACAGCGTCAATTTCATCTAAAAAGGAAAAAATCATGTTAATTTCACCTTTAATGCACCCTCAACTTGAAAAAAATCTGGAAAATCCACGCTTAATCTTGGCATCAACCTCACCTTTTCGGAAAGCTTTATTGGAAAAACTGGGCATAGCCTTTACCTGTTTTTCCCCTGAAGTCGATGAAACCGTCTTGCCCACTGAAAATCCTACCGCACTTGTACGCCGCCTTTCCGAAGCCAAAGCCCGCGCCGCCACTACCAAATTCCCCAATGCTTTAGTGATTGGCTCGGATCAAGTCGCAGTGATTGGCGAGCGTATTTTAGGCAAATCCCACACCCATGAACGTGCAATTGAGCAATTACGCGCTGCCAGTGGGCAAGTCGTCGAATTCCTCACAGGATTATGTGTATTTAATACTGCAACAAATAGCCTTCAAATTGAAGTTATCAGTTTTAAAGCACATTTTCGGGTATTAAGTGATAGCCAAATCGAAAATTATCTACTTAAAGACCAGCCTTATAATTGTGCTGGCAGTTTTAAATCAGAAAGTTTAGGCGTTGCCTTGCTGGAAAAAATGGAGGGTGATGACCCGAATGCACTGATTGGTTTACCGTTAATCCGCTTAATTCGTTTATTAGAAAATGAAGGTTTAGCGGTTATTTAAGTTTTTTTAACTTTAGGATGTGAAATAGATGAAAAAATTATTATTAGGTATCTTTGGAAGCCTATTATTGAGTCAATTTTCTTATGCTGCGCCAAGTTGCCAAACGCCGCAAAAAATCCCCGCGAATAAAATCGAGAATGTGGATTGCAAAAGCGATGCGAAACCTGATTATTACTTGTTTTCGCTGTCGTGGTCGCCTGAACATTGTTCAAAATCACGCGACGCATTTCAGTGTGGTTTGAATAAGTTTGATTTCGTGGTGCATGGCTTGTGGCCTCAGTCTAGCACGGCGCGTGACCCAAAATGTGGGAATCCTCGGCACTGTGGGGCAAGTTTAGTTGATGATGAGACAATTAAGCAAAATTTGTGTCTCGTGCCTGGCGTGCGTTTAATTCAAGGGGAATGGCAAAAGCACGGCACTTGTGCGTTTAGCACGGCGAAAGAGTATTACGCGAAAATTCGGGAATTATGGGAAGGCTTAAATAAACCGAATATGCAACAATTGGCGAAAGATAAGGGTGAGAAATTGACGGCGGGCGATGTCAGCGATCAATTTGTCGCACTGAATAGCAAACTCGGTTTGAAAAGCGAATTTGTCAAAGTGAAAACCGTGGACGGTTATTTGAGCGAAGTGCAAATTTGCTACGATTTGAAATACAAGCCGATGGAATGTAAATTTGGCGGGGTTTCGAGCAAGCAACGCATTAAAGTGCGTTAAGCTTTTTAGGTTGAATGAGGGTTTTGCCCTAAATTGGGGCAATACTCTCAAGTTGTGAAAAACAGGTATATCTTAGCAATTAAATCAACTAATTGGCTTTTCTAAAGCATTGAAAATCTCGGGCACTATTTTAAGCACTGAGGCGGTAAAAATACTATTCAGTCGTGCAATAAATTATTTTTATCTTTTATATTTAATGAGTTATAAGTTATAGTGTATTTCCTATTGAAAAACTCAAATTATTTAAAACTAGACCTTATTCTGATAAATGTTGAAATTTGTTAATTTTATGTCGCAAAGCATTAGTAAATTGCACGCGCTTAGGCTATATTATCAAATCCATTCTAATTAGATATAATTTCCCTGGAGGATTATTTATGGCTTGTACTTCAATGATTAATGTTATGATTCACCCTCATCATGAAGTCTTTGAGACCAATTTTAAGAACGCACTGGTCGCGAAAGAGTGGAAGCATGGTCCTGAAGACAAGATTACTTCTCTGGACGGCAGAGTGATTGGAATTGATATTCCAGGCTGTTTTTGGAAACAAGCTGACCATGCAATTGACCCTAATAAGGAAATTGTGGAAGTACTCAATATTGCTAACAAGGGTATTGAATACGAAGTGTTGAAACTTGAAGTCCATGTGATGGCGAGCGTGGCTTGCGATGGCGGCTTAGCCAAAGTTTTCGGTAAAATTTACCGTTTCGGCGTGAACAAATAAATCCCTGACGCGCCCCTGAAGACGCGCCTGTCTCGTTGCGATTTAGATAGAGATAGCCGTCTTCAAATTTTCAATGTTCCCACAAGCTAAATTTGCAGGTATCGCCTTGTGCATTTGTTGCGGTGGAGAAGCTTTTATATTCTGCATGACCTCCAAAAATTCTGCTTCCGACAGGGTGAAACGCGGATTGCGCTGCTTTTCTTGGGCGACGCTGGAAACATGCCGTCCTTCGTAATCGTGTCCAGGATAAATCAAAGTTTCATCAGGCAAGGTGAAAATCTTGTTCCAAATACTGTGATATAAATCTTTGGGGTCTCCCGTGGCAAAATCGGTGCGCCCACAACTGTCTATCAGCAAGGTATCTCCTGAAAATATCATCAGTTGCGTGCCATTATCGACCATGTAAGCATGGTGGTTTGCGGTGTGTCCTGGCGTGTGTAAGGCATGAATCAGCACGCTGCCAATTTGTAATGCTTCACCTTCTTGCATCCCAACATCCACACAACGCAATTTTTCCGACGCAGGCGCGGCAATTTTACTGCCCAATCGGGTTTTTAACGCACTTGCACTGGTCAAATGATCAGCGTGTAAATGCGTTTCAATGCTGTAGCGCAGGCTTAAATTCAAATCAGCAAGCACATTTAAATCGCGTTCAAACGTATCTAACACAGGATCGATTAAGACGGCTTCTTTGGTGAGGGGACATGCTAATAAGTAAGTGTAACTGCACGAAATTTCTTCAAAAAGTTGTTTAAATATCATGATGCTTACCTCAATTTTTAGTGATATGCTATGAGATAAGCATAAGCGATCTTTAAAATTTTTCGATATAACAATACGATATAACAATAATAGTTACGCAGTTGGCGCAAAACTGGCTTCGAAAAGAGAATGAATCCGAAACGATGTGACGAATACGGTTATATAAACTTTCTGGTGGCAGCTCAGAAAAGCTATGACCGCCTTGAGGCGAGTCGAGTACAACCCCTACATGCCCATGCTCCCACGCATGATGCAATAACACGATGTTTACATGAGATTTACCACGTTTATTCATGGTCAAGACCCAGATGGCTTCTTCAAAAACAACTATCTCAGCGGAAAACTGAACACGATTTCACCTTCCACACATTCGTAAAACCAATTTGTGGAATATTTGAGAAATTGAGTCCTACAGAAAACCCAAAAGTCCCGTCCCGTACGGGGATTTTTTTCTACTAGAATCAAGCCTATGAATCCTCATAGTTGCCCACT
>JBDLSS010000294.1:0-5791 GCA_039799345.1 Pseudomonadota bacterium | reverse complement strand
CAGGAAAAGCAGCATATACCTACTAATCAATTTTCGGTATGATCTTTCCTAGATATAACAACACATCAACAGAGGTTGAAATGATTCACCAGAACAAACAAAGTGGTTTTACCTTAATTGAATTACTGATCGTGATGGCAATTATTGGGATGTTGGCGGCATTAGTCGGCCCGCAAATTATCAAACGTTTTGGCGGCGCACAACAAGATGCGGCGCGTGCTCAAATCGGAATGTTTGGACAGGCTTTAGATGCACACCGTTTAGACACGGGTAAATATCCCACCACCTTAGAAGGCTTAATTAGCAACAGCGGCAATAGTCCAACTTGGAAAGGCCCTTATTTACGCGGCGCAATGCCGAATGATCCTTGGGGCAAACCTTATCAATATAAACGTCCCGGTCGTAGCGGACGCGATTATGATATTTACTCCTTCGGGGCTGATGGCGTGGATGGTGGCGAAGGCGATAATGCCGACATCACCAACAATTAAACGGCGCACTCATGTCGCATAAACCCGCCCGAGGTTTCACCCTGCTGGAATTGCTGATTGTGATGGCGATTATCGCTATGGCAGCGGCCTTTGTAATTCCTCGCCTGACCGCAGGGGAAGGGCTGTTGTTAAAAGCGCAAGTGCGTGAAGCCATTGCCGTTTTAAACTATGCGCGTCGTTCTGCCATTGTGGAAGGCACGGCGCGAGTGGCGGTGTTTTTTGACGACAAGAAAGATGCCAATGCCGCCCCCGATTCCAAAAACAGTAAAAAGCCCAACGCGCCCAATCAATGGAGCAGTCGTGGGGCAAGTTTGGAATGGGGCGGCAAAGTCACGGATAAAGACCAAGCGGTTTATGAAATCATTTTCTATCCCGAAGGCGGCAGCAGTGGCGGCGAGTTGGTGCTACGCTTCAAAGACCAAAAAGCAAAAATTTCAGTCAACCCTTTGAATGGCAAAATTAGCGCAGACATTTTAGAACAGGGTCAAGAAGGCAAAAATGATAAAAAGTCCTAAATCGCTCGCTCAAGGCTTCACCTTGCTCGAAGTGATTTTAGCAATGATGATTGTCGGCATGGTGCTGGGGACGCTGTTTAGTTTATTGGCAGGCAGCAAACGCTTGGCATTTAAAGCCTCGGACGAAATCGGGGAAACTTTATTTTTACGCACCGCGCTCAATGTTTATCAAGTCTTAGAAAAGCCTGAATATCCGCAACTTCCCAGTGAGTACGCCAAAGAACTAAGTGCACAAACTGACAGTTTGCTTGATCCACCCGAACGCCAAACTCAAAAAATCCAACTCGGTTTAGAGCCATATATTTTGAAAGATGCGCGTTCAGGCATTCAAGTGAACAGTGTGCGTTGGAAAAAATTGGAGGCAGTGCGCTAGTGAAACGCTACTCAGGTTTTACCTTGTTAGAAGTCTTGCTCGCCTTGGGGCTGTCTTCGTTGGTGATGTTTGTATTGTCGATGGGCATGTACATTGCGGTGCGCGAGTGGGAAAGTTCAGGCAATCGCTTGGAAACTCGTTTAGACAGTGCTTTGCAATTGCTGCAAATTGAACGTGCACTGGCAGGAGCTTTTAATCACACCTATTTAAACCGCACTGAAAATAAACGTTATGTATTTTTCATGGGCGATGAAAATAAATTGATTTGGGTTTCTACGGTGTCGCCCGGTCACCAAGGCGGCTTGGCGGCTTGGCAACTCAGCCCTGACAAGGATAATAAAGACGGTTTGGAAATTCGGATTGTGCCTGCGTTTGCAGGAGACCCGCGCCCGAATTTAGAAAAAGCAACACCGATTAAAGCATTTACAGGCTATAAGCCCATATTTGAATATTTATACGTCGATCCGACAATAAAAGTAGACACCAAATGGCATAAAGAATGGTTGGGGGAAAAACGCTTGGGGTTGCCGAATGCAGTGCGCCTGCGTTTGGAAAAAGACAATGACTCCCCTGAAAACATGTTGGAAATTATTGCGATGATTCCCGCTTTTGAACAGGAAACTGTGCAACGGGTCAAACCCTAATCGACTACGCACTTAACACCCCAAAACTGGGGAAACGGTCTGCAAAGCGTGCAATCCATTCTAAAGCCGCTTCTTCCACATTGATAAAACGTCCGTATTTGGCAAAGTCTTGACGAGACAGCTCAATTTGACAGACCTGCTCAACCATGCCTGCTCCAAAATAAACCTAGTTTCAACTACAGAATGCCTAAAATTATGTTCTTTTACATAATCTATTGTAATCCACGCTAAATAGCGTTAGTTCTTACATCAAAATCAGAGTATTCATTTATCCTTCTGTAAAAGTGTTTGAGAAATTTCGCTTTTCAATTATACTTTCAGGCACTTTCGGTTTACAGATGAAAGTAGCCTTGATAGTTGGCAAGGCTATAGGAATGCATAATTTTGCTAAGATTACGTCGTGAATTCACGGCAGAAATGGGCATTGCAGCGTTCAGATGAACATAGATTCTATGGAAATCACAACTATTTCTAGTTATTGATTACGTTTTGATTGTTTACCCTTCCCATAAACTTTATTTAACCGAGGTGGACAAAGCAATGGCAGCGCAACAGCGACCTCTATCGCCACATTTACAAATTTACAAACCGCAATTGACTTCTGTAATGTCAATTTTACACCGCGCAACGGGAATTTTCCTTGCCGCAGGTACACTGGCTTTGGTGTACTGGTTGCTCGCAATTGCAGGCGGGGCAGAAAGCTATAAACAAGCTCAAGGCGTTTTCGGTTCATTCATTGGCTTGTTATTCTTATTTGGCTGGTCCTTTGCTTTGTTTTATCACCTGTGCAATGGCATTCGTCATTTATTTTGGGATGCGGCGAAAGGGATGGACATCAAGTCAGTTTACGCATCTGGCAAGTTAGTCTGGTTTGCTGCAATTGTCTTGACTGCGTTGGCTTGGGGCCTTGCGCTGACTACTAAGTAAAGAGGATTTAGGAATGAGTGACTTACGGACACCCTTAGCAAAAGTACGTGGTTTGGGTTCTGCTCGCGATGGGACAGATCACTATATTGCACAACGTTTAACTGCAATTGCCTTAGTACCCTTATTGTTATGGTTTGTGTTTTCTTTGGCAGCTGTGGCAGGTCAAGATTTTCAACATGTGCACGCATGGGTGAGAAGTCCTTTCAATAGCATTGCCTTGATTTTATTATCTATCGTGCTGATTTATCACGCTCATATCGGTTTGCATGAAGTTGTAGAAGACTATCTGCACGAAGATGTTGTTAAAACTATTGCGATGGTTTTAATGAAGTTCCTTGCGATTACTTTGATTGTGACCGCAATTGTTGCTGTGTTACGTATTGTTTTAGGAGGCTAAATTGTCCGCATACAAAATTATTGACCACACCTATGATGTTGTCGTTGTTGGGGCAGGCGGTGCAGGGTTGCGGGCAACCTTCGGCATGGCAGAAAAAGGTTTAACCACGGCTTGTTTAACCAAAGTATTTCCCACGCGCAGCCACACCGTGGCAGCTCAAGGGGGCATGAGTGCTTCTTTAGGAAATATGGGTGCAGATGACTGGCGTTGGCACATGTATGACACCGTTAAAGGTTCAGACTGGTTAGGTGACCAAGACGCAATTGAATATATGTGTCGCGAAGCCGTGCCCGCAGTGATTGAATTAGAACATTATGGTGTACCCTTCTCACGCACTGAAGAAGGCAAAATTTATCAACGTCCTTTCGGTGGGATGACTACAGATTATGGCAAAGGCACCGCACAACGGACTTGTGCAGCGGCTGACCGTACAGGACATGCAATTTTACACACCCTGTATCAACAATCTTTAAAACATAAAGCTGAATTTTTCATTGAATATTTTGCCCTCGATTTAATCATGGAAGATGGCGTATGCCGTGGCGTGATGGCTATCGATATGGCAGCTGGTACGATTCACCGTTTCCGCTCACACATGGTGGTGTTGGCAACGGGTGGTTATGGTCGTGCTTACTTCTCCGCAACTTCTGCACATACCTGTACAGGTGATGGCGGCGGGATGGTGTTGCGTGCGGGCTTACCTTTACAAGATTTAGAATTCGTACAATTCCACCCCACGGGCATCTACGGCGCAGGCTGTTTGATTACCGAAGGCGTGCGCGGCGAAGGTGGTTTCTTAACCAACTCCGCAGGTGAACGCTTCATGGAACGTTATGCACCGTCTGCTAAAGACTTAGCATCGCGTGACGTGGTGAGCCGTGCTATGACCATGGAAATTCGTGAAGGGCGTGGCGTAGGTCCGTTAAAAGATCATATCCACCTCAATCTGAATCATTTGGGTGCGGAAGTTATCAATGAACGTCTGCCCGGTATTTCTGAATCTGCGAAGATTTTCGCAGGCGTAGACGTCGCGAAACAGCCCATTCCCGTATTACCCACCGTGCACTACAACATGGGCGGCATCCCCACCAACTACAAGGGCGAAGTTGTCACCCTGAAAGACGGTAACCCCGACCAAATCGTGCCCGGTTTAATGGCAATTGGTGAAGCCGCTTGTGTCTCCGTACACGGCGCAAATCGTTTAGGTTCTAACTCCTTGTTAGACATCGTGGTATTTGGTCGCGCAGCCGCTATTCAATGTGCTGAATTAATCAAACCTAATACCACCCACAAACCTTTTGCCAGCGATGCAGGCGACAGCTCTTTAGCACGTTTGGACAAGTTGCGTAATGCGAAAGGCAGCATGACTACTTCTGATATTCGTCTGAACATGCAACGCACCATGCAAAATGATGCAGCGGTTTACCGTACAGGCGAAAGCTTGCAAGCAGGCGTGAAGAAGATTGATGAAGTGTTCACTTCTTTCAGCGAAGTGGGCATTACTGACCGTTCTTTAGTGTGGAACTCAGACCTGATTGAAACCTTAGAATTAGACAACTTGCTTGGTCAAGCTGTGCTCACCATGCACGGTGCTGAAAACCGCAAAGAAAGCCGTGGGGGTCATGCCCGCGAAGACTATCCTAACCGTAATGATGATGAGTGGATGAAACATACCCTCGCATGGTTAGATGATAAGGGCACGGTTCGTATCGACTATCGTCCTGTTCATATGTATACCTTGACAGACGAAGTGCAAGTATTCCCACCCAAGGCTCGCGTTTACTAATTTAATTGAGAGGTCTGAGAAATGGCAGAGTTTAAGTTACCTGCTCACTCTGTGGTGAACAAGGGTAAGACTTTCAAAGCAGAAGGCGCGAAGCGCGTTAAACGTTTTGTGGTTTACCGTTGGAATCCTGACGATGAAAAAAATCCCGCAACTGATACTTACGAAATCGATTTAGACAATTGCGGTCCGATGGTTTTAGACGCACTGTTAAAAATCAAAAACGAAATCGATTCCACTTTAACTTTCCGTCGTTCTTGCCGTGAAGGGATTTGTGGTTCTTGCGCGATGAATATCGATGGCAAGAATACGTTGGCTTGTACCAAAGCGATTGAAGACATCAGCGGTGATGTGAAGGTTTATCCTTTACCTCACATGTCTGTGGTGAAAGACTTAGTGCCTGATTTAACGCATTTCTATGCACAATATGCGTCAATCAAGCCTTGGATGGAAACCCAGTCCGCGCTGCCCCCTGATCGCGAAATGCTGCAATCTAAAGAAGACCGTGCAAAACTCGATGGTTTGTACGAATGTATTCTGTGTGCGTGCTGCTCAACCAGCTGCCCCAGCTACTGGTGGAATAGTGATCGTTATTTAGGCCCCGCCGTGTTATTACAAGCTTATCGTTGGATTATTGACAGCCGCGATGAGAATACGGGCG
>JBDLSS010000293.1:0-3177 GCA_039799345.1 Pseudomonadota bacterium | reverse complement strand
GAACGCTTAGTATTATTCGCCCCCGCGTTAGAATTTGAAGAAAACAGCCGCAATGTTCTGACCGATGCACAATTTGAACAATGGCGCACCGAACAACAATTAGAGATTTTTCACTACGCTTATGAAAAACCCATGCCCTTGCATTACAACTTCATCAGCGACCGTGAAAATTATCCCGACAGCGGTTTGTGTCGTGAACTGCCCACTTTAATTTTACACGGCAAAGACGATGCAGTGATTCCCGTCACCAGTTCACAAAATTTTGCACGCACGCGCCCTTGGGTAAAATTACAAGTTTTTGAAAGCGATCACAGCCTTAACAATGTGCAAGCTGAACTTTGGGAAACTTGCCGCCAGTTTTGTGATTTGTAAAATTTATTAACTGCATTACATACAAACGACTGCTTAATTCATCCGATTTTCTTAATGCGCTGAAACCTCCATTCAGAGAGAGAGTTAAATTGTGCTAACATGGGTTAGCGTATTATTTAGTAAGCTCTTCGTTTACGAAAAGGCAATCCACCGACCTCTATCTGTCGATGGTTTGGTCACTCGACAGATGAGGTTGAGTATGGATTGAAACATGCAGTTCACGGGTTAAAAAACGTGGCATTACAAACCTATACTTATCAAGCCTGTGATTTAGAAGGCAAAATTCAAACGGGACAACTGAATGCTGAAACCGAGCAAGAAGTGGTCACGATGTTGTCTGCACGGCAACTGATTCCCATTAAAGTGGAAATTCAAACCGAATCTTCCGCGCCGATGATGGGCAGACAAAAGATTTCCAATCGCGATATTATCGATTTCACGAACGGTTTATGTACCTTGGTTGAAGCGCGTGTACCGCTCGACCGTGCCCTGACCCTGCTCGAAGGTTTGACTGATAAACCTGTGGTACAACAGTTAATTTCGGATTTACGCCGTGAAGTTAAAGAAGGTAAAACCTTAGCTGACGCGCTGCAAACCCGTCCCGATATTTTTTCACGCATGTATATCAACATGGTGCATGCAGGCGAAGAAGGTGGGATTTTAGAGCAATTATTGCCCAAAGTGGCACGCTTCTTAGATGATGCTGATGCGGCAAAACGTACGATTATTGCCTCAATGATTTACCCCGTTATCTTATTAGTCACGGGGATTTTAAGCGTAATTATGTTATTAGTATTTGTTGTGCCACAATTTGCTAGCCTGTTTGAAGACATGGGCACACGCATCCCCGCATCCGCCGCCTTTTTACTCGCACTCAGTCACTGGTTAAAAGCTTACGGCTGGAGTTTATTATTTATTCCATTTGGAATATGGTACGGCTGGAGATATGTTAGCACCTCGCCCGAACTGCGGTTGCAACGCGATCAAGTTTTGCTGTCCATGCCGATGCTCGGTAGTTTACTGCTGCAAGCCGAATCTTCACGGTTTTGCCGCACTTTGGGCGCGTTATTGGGCGCGGGCATTCCTTTGCTGAAAAGTTTACACATCGTGCGCGGCGTGATGGAAAATCAAGTGTTATCTGATGGTTTGCAACACATTGAAGAAGGGGTACGCAGTGGCACAAGTCTCGGTAAAGCGTTGGCAAATCAAGGCTTATTTCCCACCTTACTAGCACAATTAATTATTGTTGGTGAAGAATCGGGGCGCACTTCCCAGATTCTGGAAAAGCTTGCAGAAAATTTCGACACCCAAGTGAAACAACGTACTTCGCAGTTAGTCGCCTTGCTTGAACCGATTTTGATTTTAGGATTGGGGATTTTGGTGGGTGCGGTGGTGATTGTGATGTTGTCTGCCATTTTCAGTATTAACGACATCAAACTGCGTTAACTTCTGATGAACGACGTAGCACATAACGAGCGTTTACCGTGGTTAGCAGGACTGTTGTCTTGCTTTGCCCCGAGTTTGGGGCATGTTTATTTAGGCATGGCAAGCCGTGGAATCATGCCGCTATTGAGCGTGTTACTGTTGACTTTAATCGGTGGTTGGCTGCATATCTATATCACCTTTTGGGGCTTTAGTGCCTTAATTGCCAGCTACCTTCTATTGACCTTATGGACGATTGTGGACAGTGTACGTTTGGCGCGTTCACTGAATTACAGTTATCAGCCCAAAGCTTATAACCGCTGGTATGTTTATCTGATGATTTTCGTGCTGATTAATGGCTTGTGGGCATCGCTGTTTAGTAATCGTGGCAAATGGCTGCATTATGAAATGTATCGGGTCAACGCGGGGTCGATGTTGCCCACGCTGCATTCTCGCGATTCGATTTTAGTAGACACACGCATTTATCAACAACAAACTCCGAAGCGTGGTGATGTGATTGTATTTCGCCCACCTGATAATCCTGACACCTTATTTGTAAAACGGGTGATTGCGATTGCAGGGGATCACGTTTCGGTGAATAAAAGCGGAATTGTGTATTTAAACCGCATGCGGGTTCAAGAACCTTACATTTTCGCCAATCCCTTAGTTGCCGATGACAGCAATCCCAAAGTGAAAGAATTATTAATTCCACCTGAAAACCTATTTGTGCTCGGTGACAACCGCAATAACAGCAAAGACAGCCGTTATTTTGGCAATGTCGCCTTGCACGAAGTGGTTGGAAAAGTCACTTATATTTGGATGTCTGACGAATTTTCACGCATCGGCAGCATCGTGCAATAATGATTGTAGGAATTATGCGGTTGAATTTATAAGCCGTTCGTAGGGTGTATAAGGCGTAGCCGCCATACACCTTGCGATTTAAAATTTTATGCGGTTAAAGGTGTATGACGGCTACGCCTTATACACCCTACGCTTGATAAAGCTTTTTGAATTAATTATGTTATTAATTCAACTGTATAACTCCTACTTTTGAACTCCACACAAAATGATGAATATGACTCCTGAAATGAGCTTGCGTCAACGCCTTGGTGCTTCGCGGCGTTGGGTAATTAAAATTGGCAGTGCCTTACTCACCGATGAAGGGCGCGGCTTGGATATGACCGCAATTGCGAGCTGGGTGGAGCAAATCGCCGCATTGCGCCAACGTGAGACTGAATTAGTGTTAGTGTCTTCAGGCGCGGTGGCAGAAGGCATGAAACGTTTAAATTGGCAAGAACGCCCCACCGAAGTTTATAAATTACAAGCCGCTGCCGCCGTTGGGCAAATGGGCATGATTCAAGCCTACGAATCCTGTTTTCAACG
>JBDLSS010000292.1:0-6663 GCA_039799345.1 Pseudomonadota bacterium | reverse complement strand
TGTTTCAATGTATGCAAAATACTCACTAAATCTTCTTGATTTTCCATGACCTTATCAATATCTTTGTAAGCCCCTGGAATTTCATCAATTACGCCTTTGTCCTTGCGACATTCCACGCCTTTCGTTTGCTGTTCTAAATCCTGTCTGCTAAAACGACGTTTCGCTTCTGTGCGGCTCATTTTGCGCCCCGCCCCGTGCGAGCATGAACAAAACGCCTCAGCATTACCCTTGCCTTCCACAATATATGATTTCGCGCCCATACTGCCCGGAATAATCCCTAAATCGCCTACACCAGCCCGAATTGCGCCTTTCCGAGTGAGATAAACTTGTTCGCCAAAATGAGTTTCGACAGACACATAATTATGATGGCAATTAATCGCTTCTTGAGTGATGTGAAACTCGGGCAAATCGCGTTGCAAAGCTTTCAACACCAGCCCCATCATTTCCCGCCGATTGCTCAGCGCGTATTCTTGCGCCCAGTGCACCGCTTCGACATAATCTTCAAAATGCTGCGTGCCTTCTTGTAAATAAGAGAGGTCGCGATGGGGTAAGTTTTTAAGATGCACGCCCATATCTTCTTGGGCAAGCTCAATAAAATAACGCCCAATCACATTGCCAATGCCACGGCTACCCGAGTGCAACATCACCCAAACGTCTTGATTTTCATCAATGCACAACTCAATGAAATGATTACCGCCGCCCAAACTGCCCATTTGCTGCACCCAAGTTTGTTGGGGCTTTCTCAGCATTTTGGTGAGCTGTGGATGTTTTTCAAAAATCCGATTCAGCCCTTGTTGCAAAGGCTGACAGGCGGCTGTCAGTGAATTGGCATCGCTGTGTTGAATAAAACCCACCGGCACGGCTTTTTCAATTTCGGTGCGGACACGGTTGAGACTGTGCGGCAATTGATGAGCTTTTACCGATAAGCGCAGCGCATTCATGCCACAGCCAATATCCACACCCACCGCCGCAGGAATAATTGCGCCCTTGGTGGGAATCACTGAACCGACTGTCGCCCCAATTCCACAATGCACATCAGGCATTGCCGCCACATGGGAATGAATAAATGGCAAGTTCGCAACTTGGGTGAGTTGAGTTAATGCCATCTCTTCAATTTCATCGGTGTAAATTTTGATGGGCACACGACTGCTGGTAATTTCTTGTTTAATCGGCATTTTTCGTTCCTAAGCTTTTAACTCGCTTAACAACCACGTCATCATACGTTCTGACTGTGCGAGATAACTGCCCCCAAATAAATTGAGGTGGTTTAAAATATGATACAGATTATAAAGCACTTTTCGGGTGGGATAGCCTGCATCTAAGGGCCAGCATTCTTGATAAGCCTCGTAGAATTGGGCGGGAAAACCGCCAAATAATTCCGTCATCGCAATATCAACTTCTCGATCCCCGTAATAAACCGCAGGGTCAAAAATGATGGGCTGTCCTTGAATATCAATCCCGTAATTGCCAGACCATAAATCCCCGTGAAGTAATGAAGGATATGGGGTGTAACTGGTGAAAAATAAACCCAAATCTTGCAGTAATTCATCACCCAAACTTTGCAATTTTCCCGTGTAGCCATTTTGGGCGGCAAGTTCTAATTGAAAGCCTAGGCGGTGTCTGCGCCAAAATTTGACCCAATCGCTTTCGACGGCGTTGTCTTGTAAATTCGAGCCGATGTAATTATTGCGATACCAGCCAAATGGGAATTTAGACACTTGGTGCATCACTGCCAATTGTTGAGCCAATGCCACCGCTGAATGTTCGGTGTCACCGCGCAAGGCGATATATTCCATCACTAAATACGCATGTTCACCCGTAGACCCCCAACATTGTGGAAAGGGTACGCGCACCACCGCAGGCTGCGCTAATTCTGCCAAGCCCGCTGCTTCAGCGGCAAACATTTCCAAATGGCTTGCCTTGTTTAATTTCACAAAATAATTTTTGCCCATGCCTTCAATGCGGTAGGCTTCATTCACACAACCGCCCGTGACGGGGTAGGCGGTTTGAATCTGAAAGGCTTGTCCGCTGACTTGGCTGATATGGGTTGCAATGCTGTGCCAATCGACTTCGTTAGTGTAGTTCATCGTCGTTTAAGGTGAGTTCAGGTGCGTGTTCTAAAGTCTGACACAAAGCCTGTGCTTGTGCCCAACGGGGATGTTGGTGTAATGCTTGCCAATCTAAGGGATGTGGTTTTCCGTGCAAGCGCATTAAACGCACTTGAGCGACGGGGGAATGATAGTCGCCTAAGCCTGCTAATACTTGATGCACCATCGCACGATCATTACAGATCAGTAGCATATCACACCCAGCTTGCAAAGCGGCATGAGCACGACTTAAGCCATCACCTACGCCACTTGCGCCTTCCATGCTTAAATCATCACTGAAAATTGCGCCTTGGAAATTTAATTGTTGGCGCAGCACTTTTTGCAGCCAAAATTTGGAAAAACCTGCGGGCAAGGGGTCGACTGCGGAATAAATCAAATGGGCGGGCATGATTGCCGCTAAGCCGTAATGCACCATGCGTTCAAAGGGAATTAAATCGGCAAATTGAATGTCTGCAAATTTGCGTTCATCCACAGGGATTGCATGGTGGGAGTCGGCAGCCACTGAGCCGTGTCCAGGAAAATGTTTTCCCACTGCCTGCATTCCTGCTTCTTGCATTCCTAACATTTGGGCATGGGCGAGAATGCTGATAATTTCAGGGTCTGCATGATAGGCGCGGTTATCAATCACCGTGCTAATCCCTTTTCCTAAATCTAGCACGGGCGTGAAACTAATATCCACCCCAACTGCGCGCAATTCTGCTGCCAATAACCAGCCGATTTCTTTTGCAATATGAATGGCTTGCTTTGGATTTTGTGCGTAGAGTTTTCCCAAGTTTGCAGAGGCGGGCAGGTGAATAAAATCTTGGCGAAAACGTTGTACCCGTCCGCCTTCGTGGTCAACAGCAACTAATAAGGGCGGTTGGCGCACGGCGTGAATTTCTGCAACTAAGGTGGTGATTTGGGCGGGATTCAGATAGTTGCGACTGAACAGAATAACGCCCCCGACTGAAGGATGTTGTAATAATTTTTGTTCTTCTTCGGTCAGGCTGTGTCCCTGCAAGTCGATCATTAAGCAACCGATTGACATTAGATTTCCTCTTTGCTAAGTAAGAGGACATTATAGTAGTTGGCAAGTTAGAATGGGGATAGGCTGGGGGAAGTTTTTACTGAAACTGAATTTTGTTAAGAACATTACGTTTTATGGTGTCGCTTATCAATTCGGATTCAGAGCATCCTGATGATAGGAGGAAAATTTAATTTTATTACGCCCTTGAATATCTATTATTTTAAATATATAAATATAGCTGTAAGTAAATTTAATAGACCCACTACCAAGGATTACATCATGCACTCATTGACCGAACGTCTTGCCGCAACCTTATTTCAAACTTTTCCTTTTGGACAACAACAATTACGCAATCGTCTGGTGATGGCGCCGATGACCCGTAATCACTCCCCCAATGGCATTCCCACCGCAGAAGTGGCGCACTATTATCGTCGTCGTGCAGAAGGTGGCATCGGTTTAATTATTACCGAAGGTACATATATCAATCACCTTGGGGCAAATGCTTATCCCCAAGTACCTGCTTTTTATGGTGAAAAAGCTCTTACAGGCTGGGAAAACGTGGTGAAAGAAGTGCACGCAGTGGGCGGGAAAATTATCCCACAACTATGGCATGTCGGTTTGATTCGGCGTGCAGGCACTGAACCTGATCCCAGTGTCCCAGGTTTTGGTCCGATGGAAATTATTGAAAATGGAAAAGCCGTGGTCAAAGCCATGAGCAAAGCCGATATTGATGCAGTAGTCGAAGCCTTCGCCAAGGCTGCGAGCGATGCGGAAAAAGTCGGCTTTGATGGCATTGAATTGCACGGCGCACATGAGTATTTACTGGATAATTTCTTGTGGGAAGGCACTAATCAGCGTGAAGATGAATATGGCGGCTCAATCGAAAATCGCACCCGTTTCCCTGTGGAAATTGTCAAAGCAGTGCGGGCAGTGGTCAGCAAAGATTTTCCTGTAGTATTCCGTTTTTCCCAATGGAAACAAAGGGATTACAATGCACGTTTAGCAAACACGCCTGAAGAATTGAAACAAGTGTTACAGCCTTTGGCAGATGCGGGCGTGGATGTATTTCACGCGAGCACGCGCCGTTTTTGGGAAGCTGAATTTGCAGGTTCTGAAGATAATTTAGCGACATGGACACAGCGTTTAACCAATAAACCTGTGATTACTGTCGGTAGTGTTGGCTTGGATCGTGCATTTTCATTGGAACAATTCCAAGGGCGCGATCATCCTAGCGTGCAGTTTGACCAGTTAAATGCCTTGGCGGATCGTTTGGAACAAAACAAGTTTGATTTAGTTGCGGTGGGGCGTGCTTTGCTATCTGAACCTGATTGGGCTGCCAAAATCCGTGCTGGGGATTACAACGCGATTAAAAATTTCAGTCCTGAAGCATTAGCGACGCTGGTTGTTTAGTTTTTACACGGTAAAATGGCGCACGCATTATTTAAGTCAATGAGGTTTACCCCCCGTGAAGAATGAAATAGATATTGATGACATTATAAAAGCCCTGTCAAATCCTGTGCGCCGCGAGATATTGATGTGGTTAAAAGAGCCTGAAAAGCATTTTCAACCACAGGAACACGGTTTGGAAAATGGTGTGTGTGTGGGACGAATTTATGAACGGGCGGGTTTGTCACAATCTACGATTTCTGCTTACCTTGCGATTTTACAGCGTGCCGATTTGGTTAGCTCGCAACGCATTGGTCAATGGGTTTTTTACAAGCGTAATGAGGTAGTAATTAAGGCGTTTTTAACGCGTATGGAAAATGAATTGTAAAATATTTTAGGACTGGCAGCCCTGTGAAAACTGCCAGTCCTTGGAATCAAAAAAATCAAAACGAAGCTGATTTTTCCAAAACTTCGATTTTAAGGTCTGCTTGTTTAGGAGTTCCCACTCCAGCTGTGTGGGGATAAGCTAATAACTCACCCGTTTTTTGATAGCCACGCCGTAAATAAAACGCCAGCAATTCGGTTCTAGCTGTGAGTACACTCATCACGAAATAGTGTGCTCCAAAATGTGTACATGCATATTTTTCTGCAAAATTTAATATTTGTTTGCCAAAACCTAGATTTTGATGTTTTGGTTCGACTGCGAGCATTCCAATATAACAATATTGCGCATTTCTTTTTTCGATGTGCACACAAGCAACCCGCTGTTGCTGATAGCATGCAGTTAATAGCACACTGTCTGGATTTGAAATTATTTCAATGAGTTGTTGTGTATTTATACGTGCTCCTGTGATTAACGCGGACTCATGTGTCCAGCTTGTGGTGTTGGATGCAGGGCGATAAGCGCTATTCACCAGTTGCACAATAAAATCAATGTCTGAAATAGTGACAGTTTTTAAATTATCTAATCGCATGCCATGCCTTTTATCAGAAATTTTAGTCATCTTTTGGTAGTTTTAAGATTTCCTTAAGATATAATTAGTATTATATAATTACAATGTTGGTTTTATATTCCCAAAAACTAAAATTCTTTAATGTATTGATAATTAAATATTTTTTAATAAATAAAAATTTAATTATCTGAGCCACATCAAAATTATCACTATATTAAGATATGTCTCATAAAAGTTTAAAAAAAAAGTGTTAAGGATATTTAAAAGTAAAATACATGAATAAGATATTTTTCTTAAAAAAACATTTTACCACGATAAAATAGTAAGTTATTATTCCTCTGAAATTCAAAGTTTGCACTGGTGTTTTACGCTTAAGATTGCAAGATTTTCTGGTGCTGACTTTATTGATTCATAAAGTTTTTATAAAAGCAGGTATGCTGAAATGATTCGCAATCCAGTTCTTCCAAAAGACTCTCAAAGTCTGAACGAGCTTTATGAAGAAGCTTGTTTGAAGCAGCTTTTATGGACGAAACTTCATCATAATCTAGGGTGGATGTGGTTAAGGGCACTGTCTGAAAATTGGCAAGCTATTTCGCAAGATGCTTTGCATGCCTTGGTGGCATCAGGGGAACGCCCCCATCATGTTTCAGTTGAAGAATTTGTTCAACATTTGCCCAAAGATGTGCAAATAGAAGCTTTGGCTCTCTGCGCCCAACATCTGAATGGTCATAATCCTGCGGATACTAATAACGAGTGGTCTTTGTAACCCGTAAAATGTTTGTTATTTCACTTAAATATTAGTATTTGGTAATACACTAATATACTATTACCCAACAGGAGGATTTATGTCAGAACATCGTGCAAGTATCGCGTGGCAAGTTGACGCACTAGGATTTAACCACACTGTTTATAACCATTTTTGAAGAATAAAGCGAGTACGTACGGGAAAACAGTTTTAGATGTGTGTGAAGCCTATACAAGTAAGACACATCCAGAGACAGGTGGGATTAAACAAATAGGCGGTGTAAAAAGAATACGCTTGTTATCTGGGGAGTGGTTCAACAGAGACATCGTGGGAGCGTGTAATATTCTTTTACGCGCCTTGGTAGATAAACCCGACTGTTTTACAGTTGCAGTTGGTATTAATTAAATAATGTTAAGAACAAATTATCGGAGCAACAATGATGTATCGAATGTTCTGCCTATTTTA
>JBDLSS010000291.1:0-2985 GCA_039799345.1 Pseudomonadota bacterium | reverse complement strand
TAGGACGGGGCGCGGATTGGGGACGGGTGGCTGCGGGTCGTTTCATAAGGGTGCGGGATAGGTGTCGCCGATGAGGCTGCCTTGTTCGAGAATCAGGGTTCGATAGCCTAAGCTTTTGATTAAACTCAGGGCGTGTGAGGCGATGAGCACAGTCACTCCGACTTGGTTAAATTGGGTGAATAAGCCCATGATTTCGGTGGCAAGCACGGGGTCAAGATTGCCTGTGGGTTCGTCTGCGAGCAAAATCGGGGGTTTATGCACCACGGCGCGGGCAATGCCGACGCGTTGCTGTTGTCCGCCAGAAAGCGTGATGGGGTAACTTTTTTCTTTTTCGAGTAAGCCGACTTTGTCGAGGGCGGCACGGACGCGGCGGCGAATTTCTTGGTGTCGAAAACCCGCAATGACCAGCGGTAGCGCGACGTTGTCAAAAATTGTGCGGTCGAAAAGTAGGCGATGTTCTTGAAAAGTCACGCCAATCAGGCGGCGCAGGTAGGGAATGCGTGCGTCGGGCATTTTTCCCAAATGTTGTCCGTGGACGATGATTTGCCCGCCACTGTTGCGTTCAATCAGGGCGATGAGGCGTAATAAGGTGCTTTTTCCCGCGCCTGAATGTCCTGTTAAAAATGCCATTTCGCCTTTTTCGAGGTGAAAATTGACGTGTTTGAGGGCTTCGTGCCCATTGGGATAGCGTTTGCTAACGTCGTTGAAACTGATCATGTTGCGCAGGTTTTTGAGTAGCGATGCGGTTTATTATACTGTGCTCTAGGGGCAAATTCTTCTAATTTAGGTGTATGGTGCTACGCTTATACACCCTACGCTGATTTTGAGATTATGAACACAGAGCTGGAACCACTCAATAAAAACTGCTATTATAAAAACATTACTCATATCCATAAACTAGTCTACAAACCACAATTATGATAACTCACTCATCTTTAAGATTTATTGACTTATTTGCAGGAATGGGAGGATTTCGCTTAGGTTTTGAAAATTCCTGTAGAAATATGGGTATTACCCCGAGTTGTATATTAAGTTCTGAAATAAAATCACATGCAATAACTGTTTACCAAGATAATTTTAAGGGTGCATCTCTTGTCGGAGATATTACCCAAATTAATGCCAAAGATATTCCTGATTTTGATGTATTGCTCGCAGGTTTTCCGTGTCAAGCCTTTAGCAATGCGGGGAAAAGACAAGGTTTTTTAGATACAAGGGGCACTCTATTTTTTGAAATAGAACGTATTTTACAAGAAAAAAGACCCTCTATTTTTATTTTAGAAAATGTAGAAGGTTTAGTAACTCACGATAAAGATTCTCCTACAGAAAAAATGGGGAAAACTTTGCGTATCATTTTAGAAAAGCTTAACCAATTGAACTACTTTGTAAATTGGCAAGTTTTTGACGCAAAAAACTTTGGGTTGGCGCAATCTCGAAAAAGAATTTTTATCGTTGGAAGTACCACTGAGTTTATAAATTTAGATAACTTTCCTATAAGACAGACACGATTGAAAACTGTCTTAGAACAGGGAAAAGCCGTCATGAATAATCGCTTATCTCAATTGTTATTAGAACACTTTCCCTTACATAAACTTCATGGAAAATCGGTCAAAGACAAACGCGGGGGGATTGATAATATTCATAGTTGGGATATAGAACTTAAAGGGCGTGTTAGCCAAGATCAGCGAGACTTATTAGAGGCTATTCTTTTGGCAAGAAGGAATAAGAAATGGGCTATTTCTAAAGGGATTGCATGGATGGATGGAATGCCTTTAACTTGTTCTGAAATAGAAACATTTTTTCAGCATCCTAATTTAGATGAGCTTTTGCAAGATTTAGCCTGTAAAAATTATCTAAAATTTGAACACCCAAAGGATTTGGTTGAAGTGGTTGAGGATGGCAAAACGAAATTAGTACGGAAATATCGTGAAGATTTAGAAAAGGGTTATAACATTGTTGCAGGTAAGTTAAGTTATGAAATTAACAAAATTCTTGATCCTGAAGATATTGCACCGACACTGACCGCAACGGATTTGGATAGAGTGGTTGTACCTGATACCACGGGAATTCGTAAACTTACTCTTGTCGAGCAATGTAGACTTTTTGGCTTCCCCGATAATTTTCAGCTAAATATTTCCGAACGTTTGGCACATGACCTTTTTGGAAATACAGTGCCTGTTTCTGTGGTCACCGCCGTTGCGACACGAGCAATAGAGCAGCTATTATTCAAGCGTGTGTTTCCTGTTAAAAAGAGTCCAATAGTAGAGGATAAGACTCCTCTACAATATAGTTTTTTAGATTAGACGCTTACAAAGGGTTTCCTGTTTTTTCTTGATAAGCAGTTTCGACTTGAGAAAACCAATGGGTGTAACGTGTTGGGTGAAATCTGATTAAAGCTTTATCGAGTGCAAGAACAAACTCCCGTCTGCTCAAAAATATGTCAGATTTACCTCGCCAATCTTTTGGACGTATATTGACAGGCGAACTTTGTTTTACTTGTAAAGCTAAAATATTTAGCTTAGATGGGCCCGTCATCTCCCAAACCTTTTTTACCCAAAAATCAGTAATTCTGAAGAATCCGCCCTGTGATGTATATCCAAAAATTAGATGATGAGCATCTAAACGATCAGGATGTTGGAGCAGTGAACGGGTATAAGCATCAAAATTGGCAATATCAAATCCTGGCGTTGCATCAGAATTGAAAACCTTTAATTCTAAATGTTCACCATTTTCAAGAAAGAAATCAGGCGGTTCTTGAGAATTTTGGGGTTTTGTAAATGAAATGCCATTTTTCAGCATCCAATTCTCAAACCATTCTTGTAACGAGCCACCGATAATATCTTTCGATTTTATGGGGAATGATATGTTAGCTAAATCGAGTTTGATACTACCTTCTTGATTGAGAATATTTTGTTCAATTAACAGTTGTGCAATATATTCAATAGACACTGAAATGATCCTTTATCAATATAGCTATTTTTGATGTAA
>JBDLSS010000290.1:0-2816 GCA_039799345.1 Pseudomonadota bacterium | reverse complement strand
CCAATTTTACGGAGAGTTCTTAAAGTACACAGGTGGAGATAAAAAGGCACTAGGTATAGTTCTCACACCGAGGCACGTAACCGACTTATTCGCGCGGTTGGCTAACGCAAATAAAGAAAGCAAGGTATTAGATATATGCGCAGGCACGGGCGGATTCCTCATCTCGGCAATGCACCAGATGATGAAATCTACAACAACCGAAGCTGAGCGACGTAAAATAAAAGCCAAGGGACTGATTGGAGTTGAGCAACAGCCTGACATGTTTGCTTTAGCAGCATCGAACATGATTCTGCGCGGAGACGGAAAAGCAAATCTGCACCAGGGTTCATGTTTTGATACAGCTATAGTTAAGGCCATAAAATCACATAAGTGTGACATTGGACTACTAAATCCACCATTCTCACAAGGTGACGCAGACCTTGCTGAACTTTACTTTGTCAAGCATATGCTCGATTGCCTAGTAAAGAATGGAACAGGCATCGCAATCGTTCCAATATCCTGTGCAATTGCACCTCATCCGGCCAAGCGGGCAATACTCGATTCCCACACACTACGTGCTGTTATGTCTATGCCGGGAGAACTGTTTGCACCTGTCGGCACGGTAACGTGCATAATGGTATTTACAGCCAAAATTCCCCATGCGACTAGCAATAAAAAGACTTGGTTTGGTTATTGGCGCAACGATGGTTTCATTAAAACGAAGCACAAAGGTCGCATCGACATAAACCATACATGGCCAGCCATTCGGGAGAAGTGGGTCTCAATGTTTAAAAATAATGAAATTCACACAGGTATTAGCATTTTGCAAAATGTTACTGCGGACGATGAGTGGTGTGCAGAAGCATATCTAGAAACTGATTACAGCACGCTATCTAATTCAGATTTTGAAACTGAACTAAAGAAATACGTTGTTTTTAACATCTTGAATGAGGAGCGTAAATCAACGAGCGAAGTAACCGACGATGAAGAAACTGAATGAGCTTTTTGAAGTAAGTTACGGCAATAAGCTGGATCTTAATAAAATGAAACCGCTTTCACGCGAGAAAGGCGGTGTAAATTTCGTCGGTAGATCTAGCCAGAACCACGGAGTTAGCGGCACGGTAGCCGAAATCGAGAGGATACCTCCATATGACGCAGGATTAATTACGGTCGCATTAGGCGGAACCAAGCTTTTATGCTCTTTCATCCAAGAACATAGATTTTACACAGCCCAAAACGTGGCGATTCTGAAATCGAAAGTTCCCATGAGCTTCTCGGTCAAATTATTTTATTGTTTATGCGTCAGACATAATCGCTTTCGCTATAGTGCATTTGGTCGAGAGGCAAACCGGACTCTACGTGAACTACCTGTTCCGGATCTTCATGAAATTCCTGATTGGGTTTCCTCTCATTCAGAATCAAATGTGATTGAAGCTAAGAGCCAACCCCAATCAGCAGATCCTACACCACCTCTTAACACTGGCGCATGGAGAAAACACACACTGGCATCGCTATTTGTATTCAAAAAAGGTAAGAGATTAACGAAATTCAACATGAAACCAGGAAATACGCCATTCATCGGTGCTATAGATGGGAATAATGGTGTTTCAGCTACAGTTGAACAGTCCCCATTACATGAAGGTAACACAATAACAGTAAGCTATAATGGTTCAGTTGGCGAAGCGTTTTATCAAAAGCAACCTTTTTGGGCTTCTGATGATGTAAATGTCCTATATCCAAAATTTAAAATGACCACATCTATAGGTCTATTTATTTGCACCTGCATAAGAAGAGAAAGATTTCGCTACAATTACGGCAGAAAATGGCATCTAGAAAGAATGATGCAGACTGAAATTTTGCTCCCGACTACTGATGAAGGGAAGCTTGACTTAAAATTCATGGACACATTTATGAATACATTACCCTACAGCTCGCAGCTATAATTGAAACTATTCCCTATCAAGTAAGCAGTGAAAACATACTTCATTGCCCAACAGCGATCTAGTGTTCCCTTCTTAGTAATCGTAGCGGCCGGTTTCGTTGTCTACTGCTTTGGCCCATAAACGCTTTAGTGAAAATTGACTGCCAATTCGATAGGCCGAGATGCATTTAATGCTACCACCTGTGATCAACTTAGAAAGCTAACTCAATGACTGGCAAGCAAGGGTCAGGGCACTACAAGGCGTGGCGCTTTGCCTTGCGATCATTTAATAATTGATCGAATCGTTTTAGCCAAGGCGGCTTTAATTCATCTGTCTGGTTTAATTCAATCAACGACGGACATTCTTTGTCGCTTGGGTTAAATGACGTATTTATGCATTTAATCGAGGCGAAAAAAACATTACTCGCCGTGTGATTCTCAATCTTTATTCCAAGTCCCTACTTAACTTATAGCCAAAAACTTGGCTTGCCTATCTGAAATTTTCTGTTTTTTGCGTTAACTCGTCTAATTTAGACACGCACAAACTACCAGACACCCAGCAAACCTAAACCCGCACATCCCTTTCGCGCAGCTTCGGCTGCTGTCCACTCAGAAACCTGGAAATTTCTTGGACACGAAAAGCGCATCGACCGCGCCCCGACCTGGGGCGCATCGAAAGCGCCTTTTCGTGGGCTCTTCCAGGTGCCTTGAGTGGGGCGTTAGTAAGTGCGTCCCTCTTTTTATGTCCCGCGCCAATCATCTACCATTAGTCCGCCTGCTTGGCGTCCTTGTGGTGTGCAGTACGGCCCAAGCCCTGACTTTTTCCGAGTGGCAAAACTCCCGTTTTAGCCCCGGACAACTGGCCGATCAGGCTTTTATCGCACCCAGCGCCGACCCAGATGGCGACGGCCTCAGC
>JBDLSS010000289.1:0-10130 GCA_039799345.1 Pseudomonadota bacterium | reverse complement strand
CAGATAAAGTGTTTGCATAAGAAGTAGTTACAGCAATATATGTCGTAACTGTTTATTTGATAAAGTGATTTAACTCTTTGATTAAGCCCTCCCCCTAAAGGGGGCTAAACACAAACAAGTTGTTTAATATTTTAAGTTCCCTTTGGGGGATTTAGGGGCTAGTTTTAAGGTTTAGCTCTTCAGGGGGGGGACGCAGTTAAAACTTAATTGATGACACGCCCTAGCGTTAATTAAAGGTTTTTAGAGCAAAATTTGCTGAGGAAAAGTGATAATAGATTGATTAGACAGCAGGAATGGAAATTTTTAGATTCATTATTGATGAAAAAGACCTGACGGATTTTCAATCTGTCAGGTCTAAAATGAAATCCAGTCATCAAGATGACTATTCTGAAAACGTACCCATTTTAAAAAGTAGGGGATAGAGATAATTTAACATCATGCTTGAGATTAATATTTTTAAATGTCCCGTTCTTATTGTATATCAACTTACAAATTGCTTAAAATTCCCGTTTGACGAGCTTGCGGCAAGGCTTTGAAATCATAAGTTTGTTGGGCTTCGCCATTTTTCAAAATCACCACAGTGTTTCCAAAAGCCTCTACATCGGCCTGATCATGGGTAATAATCACCACAGGTAATTGAAAACGCGATTGAATTTGTAATAATTCAGCCCGCATTTTGCTGCGTAATAAGGGATTCAATGCGGCAAAAGGTTCATCGAGCAATAATAAATCGGGTTGACACACCAAAGCACGCGCCAAGGCAACCCGTTGCTGTTGCCCGCCCGACAAATCACGCGGCAGACTGTTTGCCAATTTGTCAATTTCAAATAATTCCATAATTTCGCGAATACGTTGCTGATAATGCGACGATTTCCACCACCACTTGGTTAAACTAAAACTGATATTTTCCAAAACGCTCAGATGGGGAAATAAGGCATAATGTTGGGGTAAATAACCAATTTTACGCTGGCTGACAGGCACATTAATATTGGTTTCTGAATCAAACAAAATCCGGTCGTTAATGACAATATGTCCTGCATCTGGTGTGATGAGTCCTGCAATCGATTGTAAAGTGAGGCTTTTACCTGCACCAGAATGTCCAAATAGCACCAAAAAATCATCGGTCGTACTGAATTCCACTTTCAGTTGAAAACGGCGATGTTTATCCAGCAGCTCTTTTTCAATGTTTACCGAAATTGTCATGTTAAGCTCACTTAGCCTCTCAAAAAGGCTGCTTTAAAAGTCTTGTAGCCCGTATACAGCCTAGCGGAATGCGGGGATTTAAAACTTAACTGCGCCCCCAACCCCCTAACGGGAGCTAAAGACTTACACCAGCCCCTAAATCCCCTAAAGGGGACTTTAAAAATTAAAGAATATTTGATGTTTAGCCAATTTTAGGGGGTGGGGCTTCTTTAAAAACCTTAAGGCTTCCCGAAACCATAACGCATCAACACTGCCAAACTTGCTTCAGAAGTCACAAAATCAATAAATTGTTGTGCCAAAGCATGATTGCGACTGTCTTTGACGCTGCCAATAGGGTACAAAATCGGGCTGTGATTGCCCAAAGTTGCCACCACTTTGACTTTTTGCTTGGCAATTTCTGCATCGGTGGCGAATACAAAACCCACGTCAACTTCACTTCGTGCCACATAATCCAAAGCTTGGCGCACGGTGTCAGCATAAATAAACTTGGGCTTTAAAGCTTCATAGAGTTTTTCAGCGGTGAGTGATTCTTGGGTATAACGTCCAATCGGCACATTGAAATTGCTTGCGGCAATGCGTTTCACCTGAGGTAAGCTTAAGTCTTGAGGTTTGCTAATTGCCAGCTTACTATCAATAGGGACAATCATCACCATTTTATTGCTGACAAAATTCTTAACGCTGGCAGCTTCAATCAGGTCTTTTTCTAAGCCTTGTTTCATGGTGGCTTCGTCCGCAGAAGCAAATACGTCAGCAGGTGCACCTTTGGTGATTTGCTGTAATAAATTGCCTGAGGCGGCAAAGTTAAATACCACTTTCGCCCCTGTAGCGGCTTCAAAATTCTTTCCAATTTCTCTAAACACATCGGTCAAACTGGCAGCAGCAGAAACAACCAAAGCATCTTCTTCGTCGGCATGACTGGGGGCTACAAACGCAAGACTTAGTAATAAAATAAATTTCATTAAGTGATGTAACATTTTCTATATCCTCAGGTTAAATACAATGAATCATAAAATTTATTGTCTGAATCAGGATTCACAGGATTAAAGGATTTTCGGGATTAGGGTTTAATCCTGCTTAATTCGGGTAATCCTGTAAATCCTGATTTCAGACAATCCTTTTAATTTTTACCAATGCTGGCTTTTTAACAAACGGCTGGCGATGACCAACACAGCAATGCAGACTAGAGACGTAATCAACACCAAAACATCTGCTAAAGGATCATTGCCTGCTTGTACGGTGTCGTAAACGGCCAGCGATAAGGTTTGAGTGCGCCCCGGAATATTGCCTGCCACCATTAAAGTTGCGCCAAACTCCCCCATTGCGCGGGCAAATGCCAGCATTGTGCCTGCCAAAATTCCGCGCCATGCCAAGGGTAAGGTGATGCGTATAAAGGTAGCGAAATGGCTTTGTCCCAAAGTGTAAGAAACGCGCTCAAATTCCTGATCCACATTTTCAAAGGCGGCACGGGCAGATTTAAACACCAAGGGATACGAAACGATTGCAGAAGCTAAGACCGCGCCATGCCAATTAAAAATCAAAGTGTAAGAAAAGTTTTCGAGCAGCCAGTGCCCAATAATGCCTTTTTTCCCAAACAAGCTCAGAATGTAATAACCCAATACCGTCGGCGGTAACACCATCGGCAAGGTTAATAAAGCATCTAAAGTTTCCTTACCCCAAAACTGTTTACGCGCCAAAAAATAGCCCATTGCTGTGCCAAATACCAAAGCGACCAGCGTCGCGATGCCTGCAACTTTCAAAGTGAGCCAGAGCGGCATCCAATCAACTTGTGACCAAACGGTGAACATGATTAACAGAATCCTAAAATAATCAGTCTATTAAATAATAATTTCATGAGCTTATCCCGCCTATCAGCACACTGAAAAAAAAGAGGGTAAGACTGTCCGTTATGTAAAATTGTGTATAACGCTAAATCTGCCAGAACTCAAAAATTAATTTTTTTGAAAGTTACGCAGTCAAACATATTTCAATACCCTCATGTTGTACGATGGAGACATTGCGATATGTTTGACGTGGGACAATTACTTAACAGCTAATAACACGCTATTTGCTTTGAAAACACCGCGTAAGGGTTTGCCTAATTCGATTTTCATTTCTTCAAGGGCTTCTTCGGTGACCGTCACTTTCAGCAGTTGACCGCCTTCAAGTTCCAACACCACTTCAGCATTGACCTTGCCTTGCAGAATGGTTTTCACGACACCTGCTAGATTGTTACGGGCGGTGACTTTCATGTCTAAGTCGGTTAACAGGATGATTTGTGATGCCTTAACCAAGGCGTAGACTTCTTTACCAACAGCTAATCCGAGAGCAACAACACTGTCCAAGGTCACTAAAGCCGTTAGTTTTATGCCGCCTACCAAGGTGATGATCACTTCTGCACTGATCGGGCCTTGTTTGATGGTGGAGATCGTGCCTAAAAATTGATTTCTTGCGCTACTGTTCATAGGGATAAAGCCTTATTGAGTTACGTGGTTTTGTAGTGCGTCAAAGACGCGGTGACAACTTACACGGCATTGCACGCTGTACTTCAATACGATTCACACCTTTCAAATGACGGGGCAGTAAATAGGTATCTGAAGTGGCGAATAAGCACATGTAACCTGATTCGCTGCAAAGATGCTGATTGTTTTTACTATAAGCAAGAATAACTTGTTCGCCAACGGGCGTGTTAAATAATTCATGCCAAGAAAACAAACAAGCATCTCCTTGGGAATTCATCGCTAATACATAGAACGGAATCTGATAAATGGGTTTATCCGCTTTAATCACTGCCTGCATAAGCAAGGTTTTCAACAACACGCCTTTGTAAGTCGTGGGTTCTTGCACGCGCTTACGGTGTCGACTACAAATCATCGAATTTACACTGAGGTTCTCAGTCTGCATGTCAAACACATTGCCTAGACTCAGTCGCAGAGGATTTTGCACTTCGCCACACACAGTCAAAATAATTTCATCCGTTGCAGGCAACGTCGGAAAAGCAGCCTCGTCCGTATTTTGGGACAAAATCGTAAGCTCTGGATGGCGTGGCATGAAAAATTCCCGATGACAAGAAAGAAAAGCCTTCACAGTTTTAAGCGAAATTAATGCCAATTAGTAATTGCTTATTTTTAAAGAAAAATAATTTATATAACGTTGTTATACAATGAACATTGTCAGAAACGTTATGTTGTATTTTATACAACGTTTCTGACGGATTCTAGTCGCTTTGCGTAAAATATATTCACTCACATTGAATTGCTATAATTTATTTCTTTTTAAAAACAAAGAATTACTGAAAACTAGCCTGTAAATTATAGATATTTAAACTTTAGTAAAAGGGATTTATTTATGAATTTACAGCAAAAACAGCATTATGTTTTAAAACCCACATCATTTATATATTAACCATAATAAATTCAGATTAAGTGCTTATTTCCATTCATTCTAATAAGGTTGTATTCCTCAGCAGAAAAATATTAGTATTACGATTCTTAAAAAAATCATATTTATCTGCCAAAGGAATCCTAATGCGCTCCTTAAACTCACTCAGCACCGCCATTAGCTTATTGTTACTTTCCCAAATCACACTCGCAAAAACCACGATTTTGCCCGATGTTGAAGTGCTGGGAAGTGCAGAGCATTCTTCAAAACAGCAAGTTTCAATCGCCGCTGAAACCTTGCCCGCCAAGGTGCAAGTTATTGACCGTGAACAAATTGAACAATTACCGTCGGCGCATTATTTAGACCTGTTTCGCAAATTACCAGGTATGGTGAATGCGCGTTATGGACAAGGCGACATTGCGGATAATTTTGGAATGCGCGGTTTTGATGGCGACCACGGTTCACAAACCGCGATTTTTATTGATGGCGTGCCAATTAATACACCCAATCATCAACATGCACACGGCTTAGCAGACATTGGTTGGTTGCTGCCAGAAATGATTGAACGCATTGAAGTGATTAAAGGGCCGTTTTCTGCCTTGTATGGCAATTTCGCGCAGGCTGGGGTTATCAATATCATCACCAAAAAATCTGATAACAGCAGTGTGGGTTTGAGTTTGGGAACGTATGGCACACAGCGTGCGGTTGGGGTTTATAGCCAAGCTTTACAACCAAATACTTACACCCCGTTTTTAGTTTATGAAGCACAAAAAAGCGAAGGTTATCGTGATAATTCAGGCTATGAACGTTATAACGCCTTCAATAAAATCAGTATTCCTGTGGGCGATAATTTATTATCCATTCGCGCCCATGCGGTGAAACGTCAGTGGGATGCGGCGGGTTATGCGAGTTTGGACGACATTTTAAGCAATAAAATCAGTCGCACCACCGCCACCAATTTGAGCGATGGCGGCGACAGTCGTTATACCAATTTAGTGTTGAATTACGCGCCGCAAAGGGGCGAAGCAGGTTTACACGGTACTTTGTACGCGGCTTCGGAAGTCTTAGATCGTTTTGCAACTTTCGATTTTAACGCGCCACAACGCCACGACCACAATGATCGCGATTATGCGGGTTGGAACGTGTTTTATAATTGGGTAATGCAGAAAAATGCCAGTGTAATTTTTGGCACAGATGGACAATATGACCAAGGTAATCGGCAACGTTTCCAAGCCAATGACCGCACAACTTACGCCACTTTAAATGATTATCGCTCTAAACAATTGGCGACAGGTATTTTTACCCAAGCGCAATGGAAATTTGCCGAGCCGTTTAAATTGGTGGGTGGCGCACGTTATGATTATTTCAATATCGACATTACTAACCGTTTAAATCTTGCCAATTCGGGCAAAGCCACACCGCAAACTTTCAGCCCTAAAATTGGTTTGGTGTATACGCCGCTGTCACAAGTAGAACTTTTTACTAATTATGGCAAAGGTTTTCGCACGCCCGCCGCTTCTGAATTTTCTCCCAACATGGGAAAAGCGAATTTTGATTTAGGAATTTCGCCTACGCACAGTTGGGATTTGGGGGTGAATTTGCGCCCCGTGCCACAAATTAAAATCAGTGCAAATTATTATCAAACCCGCACCGAGCACGAAATTCGTTTTCTGGGTGATGAGCCGCGCAATGTCGGGGCAACGCGGCGCGAAGGTTATGAATTGCAAAGCCATTGGCAACTTAATAAATCTTTGGCAGTGTTTGCGAATTATGCCCAAGTGAAAGCGCGGGTGCGTGATGCGGCAGTCGGACAAGATTTTGTCGCGGGGGTGGCGCGTAATGATATGCAGACAGGGATTGAATGGCACACTTTTGTGCAAGGACAGGCTTTGAATTTAGAGCTATTTATGCAACATTTTGGCAAAGCCCCCTTGAATGAAACCGCCAGCATTGAACGCCCCAGTTTCAATCGTTACGTGAGCAAATTGACGTGGGCGCGGAAAAACGTGAGCAGTTTTATTCAAGTGGATTTTCAGCCCCAACAAAATGTTTCTGAGGCGGCGTTCGATATTGATGGCTATCGTTTTGACCCTAAACCACGTTGGGACGTGTTGGTCGGGGTGAAATATCAGTTTAAATAAGTGCTCAATAAAAAAGAACTGAGAGTGAATTAAGAAGAAGGGAAGACAATCCCCGCCGCAGGCTTCACATGCAGTGCTAACCACAATGTGGGTTGTGTGTTATCCGTCCATGCTACCCGATGCTGACAATGGGCAGGAATTAACACATAATCACCTGCTTGCAATTGGTGAATTTCATCTTGAAATTCCAAACCCGCCCGCCCTTGCAATAAAATCACCCATTCATCCCAAGCTTGATCATACCATTCCCCAACGGGCGAAGCCTGTCCTGTGGAAATAATCCGTTCCAAAGTAAAGGCTTGATTTTCCCACAGCGTTTCAAAAATTTCGGCGGGGGCTTGGACGGGCATATTTTTAAATAAATTATTGATTTTCATGACCAGAAATCTTATTGCTGCATTCATTACGCGCATAACCTGAAGGATCATTTAAACGCGGTGGAATTTCCAAAAAGTCTAAAACAATAGGACGGATGGGATTATCCAAACCATCTAAACTAACCGTCGAAAAATGATTTTGTCCCGCCAAAATATGCCATTTGGTATCGCTGTGTCCTGCGGCAATTAATGCCTCAGCAAATTTTTTAGAGCCTTCCGCAAAACCCATAAAATCTTTATCTCCCGCTAAAATCAAAAACGGCGGCGAATCAGTGGCAACGTGAGTGAGGGGAGAGGCGGTAATGCGTTGCGTGACATCATCACCAAATACTTGACTATACCAACGTGAATGGCGTTTACTTGGGGCTGCTTCGCGACGCACGTCATAAATACCACTGATAGCAATCACCCCTGCAAAAGTAGAAATTGGGTCTAATTTAAATTCCTTCAAATATTGTGGATCCAGTGCGAGCAGTGCTGCAATATGCGCTCCCGAGGAATGTCCAATTAAAATAATGCGTTCACGATCAAAGCCGTATTCTGTGGCGTTTTTATATAAAAATGAAATGGCGGCGGCAACATCTTTCACATGACTGGGATGTTTCTGTGCAGGTGACAGTCGATAACGTACCGAAGCCACAACAATCCCTTGATTTTGAAAAACTTTTCCGATAGTTGTGCCTATTTGATACACATCATCTGATTCCATCCAGTAACCACCGTGTATAAACACCACCAGCATGGGGTTTGCTCCGTCTTCAGGCTTGCCGGGGTGATAAATATCCAAAGATTGGTGGCGCACAGTCTGCGGAGCTAAATGTTCTACATAGGGAATTTGTTCCAATACCGTGGGACAAGTCCCAATAGGGGAAGGTGGCGGCGGCACGCTTGGCGCAGCTAGACTGTGAATACTTGCGGTGATGAATAATAAAAAAATCCCTAAACGCATCTTAGCCTTCCCGTGTCACCCGTAATAATTCTTCTAATGAAGTATCGCCCGCCAATACGCGCCGCATCCCATCTTGTGAGATATTGGCATTGGAACGATGCGCGTATTCTTCTAAAGCATGTTGTCCCGCGCCGTCATGCACCATGCTACGGATATGCGCATCCAGCGGAATTAATTCATAAATCCCAGTGCGCCCGCGATAGCCAATAAAATTGCAGTGTTTACAGCCTTGGGGTGAATATAAAGTCACCGCTTCTTGTTGATGTAATTCTGCTAATTCGTTGCTGGGCGCGTCGTAGGCTTGTTTGCATTCGGGACAGAGTAAGCGTACTAAACGCTGCGCCATCACGCCGATCAAACTAGAAGACAGCAAAAATGGTTCAACGCCCATATCGCGTAGCCGTGTCACCGCGCCAATGGCAGTATTGGTGTGCAAAGTGGAAAGCACCAAATGCCCGGTTAAACTGGCTTGCACCGCAATTTGTGCGGTTTCCACGTCCCGAATTTCCCCAATCATGACTACATCAGGGTCTTGGCGCAAAATCGCCCGCAGTCCGCGTGCAAACGTCATATCGACTTTAGTGTTGACTTGGGTTTGCCCGATGCCGTCTAAATAATATTCTATTGGGTCTTCAACCGTCATAATATTACGACTGTGGTCGTTTAATTCGTTAAGCATTCCATACAAACTGGTGGTTTTCCCCGAACCTGTCGGTCCTGTCACCAAAATAATGCCGTGCGGTTTTTTCAATAAATCGCGCAAACCGTGCAAAGTAGCATCGCCCATGCCGATTTGTTGCAGGTCTAAACGTCCCGCTTGTTTATCCAGTAAACGCAGCACCACGCGTTCACCGTGCCCCGAGGGAATTGTGGACACCCGAACGTCGACGGCACGCCCTGCAATTCTCAAGGAAATGCGCCCGTCTTGGGGCAAGCGTTTTTCAGCAATGTCTAATTTCGCCATCACTTTAATTCGTGAAGCCAGCAGCGGAGCTAATACTTTTCGCGGTTGCAACACTTCACGCAACACGCCATCGACCCGCAAGCGCACCACTAAACGGCTTTCAAAAGGTTCAATGTGAATATCCGACGCATTTTCTTTAATCGCTTCCGAGAGCAGCGCGTTGATGAGGCGAATAATTGGTGCGTCGTCAGAACTTTCTAATAAATCTTCTGGCTCTAATTGTTGCGCGACTTGGAATAAATCCAGCTCTTCGCCTAAACCTTCCATCATTTGCATCGATTGATTGGCGGCGCGTTGTTCATAATGCAAAGTTAAAAGTTTTTCAAATTCAGCAGCAGGCACACTTTGTAATTGCAAAGGCATTCCTAACCAACGCCGCACTTCGCTGAGGGTTTGGCGCGTGATTTCGGGGCGATGGCAGGCGGTCGCGCTGTGGGCGTTATAGGCGGTGATTAAAATGCCTTGACGTTTGGCAAAAGCGAACGGTAAATTTTCTTGGCGCGGCGTGGACATCCTGTTTCCTGTGAATTTAAAATGTTCTCGTGATGGACGGGGAAGTGCTCCCCTATTTAACTAAACGAGTGTCAAGCAGAGCTTGACTTGCAGGCATTCCAAACAAAGTTTGGGAACGAGAAAAGGGGGCTAAACACAAACAATTAGTTTAATGTTGGTAGTGCAAAATAAGTAAGGATTTTAGCCAGCTTATTGTCTGAATCAGGATTGACAGGATTATCCGAATTAAACAGGATTACCCACTGAATATTAACAACATTAAGTTTTATTCTTTAATTCTGAAAATCCTGTAATCCTGTAAATCCTGATTCAGATAATCATTACAACTTGAGCACTACCTAATGTTTAAAGTCTCCTTTAGGGGGAGGAGAGTCCTAAAGTATTTTTTATCCCCTTTAACTGCGCCCCTAAATCCCCTAAAGGCGACTTAAAACAGAAACATCTTTAAGTTTAGCCCCCTTTAGGGGGAGGGCTAAATCATTAACGTTTATTCTATTTAGGAACATTAGCTTATATATACTTTGACGTTTACCACTTTTTTTCTATTTTCTGTTTTGACAAGTTTGACAAGCTAATTTTCACTTTCGTGAAAATTACAGGGCTGT
>JBDLSS010000288.1:0-3072 GCA_039799345.1 Pseudomonadota bacterium | reverse complement strand
ATGGTGGGTTCACCTGGAACCGGTAAAACCTTACTTGCTAAAGCGATTGCAGGTGAGGCAAAAGTTCCCTTTTTCACAATTTCGGGTTCTGATTTCGTCGAAATGTTTGTCGGCGTGGGCGCATCTCGGGTGCGTGACATGTTTGAACAAGCGAAAAAACACGCGCCTTGCATTATTTTTATCGACGAAATTGACGCAGTGGGTCGGCATCGTGGTGCAGGTTTGGGCGGCGGTCATGATGAACGCGAACAAACTTTGAACCAATTATTGGTGGAAATGGACGGCTTTGAAGGCAGCGAAGGTGTGATTGTGATCGCTGCAACCAACCGCCCTGACGTATTAGACCCTGCGTTATTGCGTCCTGGTCGTTTTGACCGTCAGGTCGTTGTACCTTTGCCTGATGTGCGCGGTCGTGAACAAATTCTGAAAGTGCACATGCGTAAAGTGCCTTTATCTGATGATGTGGAAGCGAATTTGATTGCACGCGGTACGCCCGGCTTTTCAGGCGCGGATTTGGCAAACTTGGTGAATGAAGCGGCATTGTTTGCAGCGCGTGCGAATAAGCGCGTGGTGGAAATGCTCGATTTTGAAAAAGCCAAAGACAAAATCATGATGGGTACGGAACGCCGTTCAATGGTGATGAGTGATGATGAAAAGCGCAACACCGCTTATCATGAAGCAGGTCATGCGATTGTGGGTTATTTAGTGCCCTCCAGCGACCCAGTGTACAAAGTTACGATTATTCCGCGTGGGCGGGCGTTAGGGTTGACCATGTTCTTGCCTGAAGCGGATCGTTATAGTTACAGCAAGCAACGTTTAGAAAGCCAAATTTCTTGCTTGTTTGGGGGACGCATTGCAGAAGAGCTGATTTTTGGGGCGGATGCCGTGACCACGGGCGCAAGCAATGACATTAAACGGGCCACTGAATTGGCGCGGAATATGGTCACGAAATGGGGTTTATCGGAACGTTTAGGACCGTTGACTTATGGTGAAGATGATGGTGAGGTGTTTTTAGGACATTCTGTGACCCATCATAAATTAGTGTCTGATGAAACCGCGCATTTGATTGATGAAGAAATTCGTTCTTTAATTGATAGCAATTATGCGCGTGCTAATCGTTTGTTGACTGAAAACATTAAGATACTGCATTTGATGGCTGAGGCTTTAATGAAGTATGAGACTCTCGACAGTGAACAAATTACCGATTTGATGGCAGGTAGAACGCCTAAGCCGCCTAAGGATTGGACGGACACTGACAGCGGTTCTAAAGTACAAAGTAATACGCCGCCTTCTGCGGGTGAAAGTACTGAAGTGACTCCGCCCACAGCTCAAATTGGGGGCACAGCGAGTTCTTTGTAACAGTCTGTTTTAATTTGTGAAGTGAAAAAGCCTGCTGGAAAAATCTGGTGGGCTTTTTTGTTGGGCTTATTTGAGCATTTCCTCGTTCCCACGTAGTCAAACCCACATTGGCTGGTAGTTAGCTGGTGCAGGTTTGTAACCTGCACCGTAACGTTTCAGCTTATTCTGACGTTCTCAAACGTTCCAGTCGGGGTTACAAACCCCAATCGGCTAGGTAGTTTTAGATAAAATAGCTTTAAATTTAGATAGTTACATGACTTACACTATTTAGAACACCAGCATAAACGCGACGCTAGAGCGACGCAATAGGCATTCCTACGAGGGAGCGTGAGAACGAGAAATTTTTAAAACGTCGCTCCTCACCCCAATAAAACCTTCTTTTCAATCCGTAAACACCTCTCCCAAGTCTATTTTCAACTCGGGAAATAAAAATGGTGTGGCAATCTCATCTTCTGAATACATTGCTGCCAGTTGGTATTTTCCAGTCTCAGGATGTAACACAAATTGATAAACTGCTTGTTCATAAGGATAAACCAGCCAATATTCCGTAACACCCGCTTCTTCATACAAATCATATTTAAGGCGCATTTCTTTCTTTGAATTGCCTTTGGATAAAATTTCAATAATCCAATCAGGTGCGCCATTACAAGCTTGTTCGGTCAGTTTATGAGGGTCACAAATCACACATAAATCAGGCTGCACTACGCTGTAAACTTCACGGTCTGAAAGCTGTGATTTGCGACTGTCGTAAAGTTTGACATCGAAAGGCGCAATAAATAGCTCACATTTTTTCTTATGTAAAAAATTACTAATATAATGCGCAAGTTCACGAGAAATACGTTGATGTTTCAAATTGGGCGCAGGACACATGAGCATGATGTGCCCCTTAATCAGCTCTACCGTTTCATCAAACTTCCAAGTTAGATAATCGGCATAACTGTAAGTACCATTTAAATCCAATTGCGATAATTCAGTAATATTTGCCATATTTTTCTCCTTACTGTGAATTGAAATAACTCAGCAGATTATAATTCAGAAATCTTTCAGCTTAGTCGACTCAAGAGTTGCTAGGGTTTAAAAACCTAGAGCAGGTCTGAATCCAGCGTGATTGAGGACTGGCAGTGCTTGTAGCACGGTCAGTCCTTTAATTCGTAGAACGTGAAAACTTATATCCTCACTCTTTTTGCTCTCCAGCGGAGAGGACTTTATAGGCTTGTTTTAGATAACATAGTTTTAAAGTTAAATAGTGATACTACTTAAACTATTTAGAACACCAGCATAAACGCGCCGCTGGAGCGACGCAATAGGCATTCCCACGAGGGAGCCGTCACAGCCATCAAGTTAAGGACAAAAAGGAACTATAGTTATAGACAAAACACACAGGAAAACCGCTCATGTTAAAAAAGCTTAGGGTTAACTTAAAGTAGAGAGCTAATCCACAAGGAAAATTTCAAAGAGCAACATCGCGCTCACCCCACAGACTTCACACGGAATAGAAAACTAAGCTTTCCCTTATTAATAACTCTATTTATTGCAAAAAGGAGTGAGGTCCATGCAGCTGTTATTAAACGAGATGAGTCTTCATTTGGGACTCACTCCTGTCAGTCACAGTGCCTTTAGTCAGAGAAGAATGCAGCTCAAACACACCGCTTTTATTGAACTCAATCAGAAAGCGGTGGTCGATGTGATGTATGGAGATGAAGATTATCAAAC
>JBDLSS010000287.1:0-5149 GCA_039799345.1 Pseudomonadota bacterium | reverse complement strand
CTTCAAGAACGCCAACGGATTCGGGTGTTTATTCGACCCGACACTTATGGCAGATTTGTGTCTTGCATCGTGTTTGTGCCGCGTGACCATTACGACACTGAAATTCGTAAACAAATGCAGCAAGTATTGCTAGAAGCCTTCAACGGCAACACCATTGAATCTACGGTGTTATTGTCCGATTCAGTGCTGGCACAAGTGCATTTCGTCATCCACACCCCCACGGGCAGTCATTTCAACGTCGATGTCAAAGCCTTGGAAGAGCATTTAATTGCAGTGACGCGGGAATGGAGCGACCATTTGCGCGATGCTTTGATGGAACACTGTGGCGAAGAACGCGGCAATAGCCTGTTTCGACGTTATCAAGACGCTTTTCCCGTGGCATATTGTGCAGATTTTACCGCCCGTCATGCGGTGTATGACATTGAACGCATTGAAAAATTATTACAAACCAGTAATGATTTAGGCATGAGTTTATACCGCCCGATTGAAGCCACCGACAATGTGCTGCAATTCAAGATTTTCCACAGTCCCGCGCAGATTTGCCTCTCCGAAGTGTTGCCGATGTTGGAAAACATGGGGGTGCGCGTGGTCAATGAACGCTCTTACCACATTCAGGGCGCGGGACAATTGCAATTTTGGCTGCATGAATTCAGTTTATTGCACCAAGAAAAACGCGAACTCGATTTAACCCAGCTCAAAGAACGTTTTCACGCCACCTTTGAACGCATCTGGCGCGGCGAAGTTGAAAATGACGGTTTTAATCGTTTGGTGTTGCGGGCAGGATTTTCATGGCGCGAAATCGTGGTTTTTCGGGCGTATTGCAAATATTTGCGCCAAGCAGGCAGCACTTTTAGTCAGGTTTATATAGAACAAGCCTTGGCAAACAATCCCGAAATTACCCGCCAATTATTGCAACTATTTTATCTGCGCTGTGACCCCGCCCAAGTGGACACGGCACAGTCGGAAACGGTGCAAACACAAATTCAAAAAAGTTTGGATTGTGTCAGCAGTTTAGACGAAGACCGGATTTTACGGCGTTTTCTCGTGTTAATTTTGGCAACCTTGCGCACGAATTTCTTCCAAAAACAAGCGGATGGCTCGTCAAAAGCTTATCTTGCCTTTAAATTTGACCCGCTCAAAATTCCTGATTTACCCGAACCGCGCCCGATGTTTGAAATCTCGGTGTATTCGCCACGCATGGAAGGCGTGCATTTACGCGGCGGCAAAGTGGCACGCGGTGGGATTCGTTGGTCGGATCGCTTGGAAGATTTTCGCACGGAAATTTTAGGCTTGGTCAAAGCACAACGGGTGAAAAATGCCTTGATTGTGCCCGTGGGCGCGAAAGGCGGTTTTGTGATTAAAACTTTGGCAGCGGATGCAGATCGCCAAAAGATTTTGGCTGAAGCGATTCACTGCTATCAAACCTTAATTCGTGGCTTGTTGGATGTGACCGATAATCTTGTCGCAGGACAAGTGATTCCACCGCCAAACGTGGTGCGCCATGATGAAGATGACCCCTATTTAGTCGTCGCTGCGGACAAAGGCACGGCAAGTTTTTCTGATATTGCCAATGCGATTGCCAAAGAATACAACTTCTGGCTGGGCGATGCCTTTGCCTCGGGCGGCTCGGCGGGTTATGACCACAAGAAAATGGGAATTACTGCACGCGGCGCGTGGGAATCGGTGAAACGGCATTTTCGGACGCTGGGTGTCGATGTGCAACAACAGCCATTCACCGTGGTCGGGATTGGCGACATGGCGGGCGATGTGTTCGGCAATGGAATGTTGTTATCACCGCAAATTAAATTAGTAGCGGCGTTCAATTATCAACACATTTTCTTAGACCCGAATCCCGACCCCGTTCCCAGTTTAGAAGAACGGCGGCGTTTATTTAATTTGCCGCGCTCCACTTGGGCCGATTATGACACAGCATTAATTTCCAAAGGCGGCGGTGTATTTGAGCGCAAAAGCAAATCGATTACGCTGTCTCCTGAAATTCGTGCGGTGTTAGCCATTAAAGAAGAACAGCTTGCGCCTGCGGATTTAATTCGCGCCCTGCTGCGTGCGCCTGTGGATTTACTGTGGAATGGCGGCATCGGCACGTATGTGAAAGCCCACAGTGAACATCATGCCGATGTGAATGATCGCGCCAATGACGCATTGCGGATTAATGGCGAAGACTTGCGCTGCAAAGTGGTGGGTGAGGGCGGCAATTTGGGCTTTACTCAATTGGGGCGGGTGGAATATGCCTTGAAAGGCGGGCGCATTTATACCGACGCGATTGATAATTCTGGCGGCGTAGATTGTTCTGACCACGAAGTGAATTTAAAAATTCTGCTTAATGCGATTGTGGCGGCGGGCGATTTGACCGAAAAGCAGCGCAATCAAGTGTTGGCAGAAATGACCGACAGCATTGGGCAATTATTAATGCGGGATAATTATTTACAAACCCAAGCGGTGAGTTTATCTTGCGTGCTTTCCGCACAATTGCTGGATGCGCACACCCGTTTCATGCATTACTTGGAACAACAAGGCAAATTAGATCGCTATTTGGAACGCCTGCCCGATGACAAGGCATTAGCCGAGCGGCGTGCGGCACAAATTGGGCTGACTTCGCCCGAATTATGCGTGTTGTTGGCATACAGCAAGATTAATTTGTATGAGGAATTGCTGGCTTCAGATTTTCCAGAAGATGCGTATTTGCAGAAATTATTGCTCAGCTATTTTCCACAGCCTTTACCACAACGTTTCCCCGAGCAAATCCGCCAGCACCGTTTGCACCGTGAAATCATTGCCACCTTGGCAACCAATCAAGCGGTTAATTACGGCGGCTTAAGTGTGTATTTGTTGAGCGAGGAAACGGGCTTAAGTGCGCCCGAAATTATGCGGGCGTTTTTGGTGGCGTGGGAAGTGTTTGGAATGCAGCAATGGTGGGCAGAAATTGAGGCATTGGATTGCCAAATGAATACGCCTTTGCAACTGACTTTGTTTATTGAAGCGCAAAAGCTGATGGAACGGGCGACGCGCTGGTTGTTGCGCAATTATCCTTTACCGCTGAATATCAGTGCCAATATTGCCCGTTTACAGCCCAGTGTGACTTTATTAGCGACACAACTTTATGATTTGGTGACGGATACGGATCGTGAAGTCTGGGATAAATGGACCAGTCACTTTGAAAATCTGGGTGCACCCTTGGGCTTGGCGCGAGGCATTGCGAGTTTTCTGCCGTGGCTATCTGCCTTGGATATTGTGGAAGTGGCAAGCCAACAAGCGATTCCTTTGGAACAAGTCGCGGTGGTGCATTTCAATTTAGGCAACACTTTGAAATTAAACTGGCTACGGGATCATGTCAGTGCCTTACCTCGGGATAATCGCTGGACGGCATTGTCACGCTCTGCGCTGCGCGATGAATTGTATAAAAATCATCGCGCTTTGACTTCTCTCGTGATTAAAAATTCGCCACCCCACACGACACCCGAATTGCAATTGACACATTGGATGCAGCAAAATCAGGGCGCAATGTTGCGTTGTCAGCAAACTTTGAACGAAATTGGGAAAGTTGCCAGCCCTGATTTATCGATGTTGTCGGTGGCATTGCGGGAAATTCGGAATTTGGTGTATATCAATTAAAAAAGTAGGGGGAGTGCGAAAGAACTCAAGATTGATAGGATTACTCGAATTAAACAGGATTAAACCCTAATCTTATGAGTTCTGATTCAGATAATTCTGAGTTCTTTCGTACTACCTACCAGTATATTTCAGTTTTTTAATCATGGAGAGAAAAATATTGTCAAATGTACAAGAAGACTTTGTCACAATAAAAAAGTTTGAGTATGAAAAATATAGGACGTTAGCGACGCTCGCTAAACCTATTTTTGTATGTACTTACCCTGCATAATTACCCCTCCCCCGCCAAAATACGCTAAAATTCACCAATTCCGCAGTGCACCTTTTCAAACCCCTTTTAAAAAATAAGAGCTTATCAATGGTTTCAGTGACAGAATCACTTATTCAGATTAAACAAGGCGTACACGAATTACTCTTAGAAGAAGAACTGATTAAAAAATTAAGCAGTAATAAACCGTTACGCATTAAAGCAGGCTTCGATCCCACCGCGCCCGACTTGCATTTAGGGCACACCGTGCTGTTGAATAAATTGCGCCAATTTCAACAACTCGGGCACACGATTTTATTTTTAATTGGCGATTTCACAGGCTTGATTGGCGACCCCACGGGCAAAAATGTGACCCGTCAGCCGCTCACGCCCGAACAAGTGCAAGCCAACGCAAAAACTTATCAAGAACAAATCTTCAAAATTCTTGATCCTGAAACCACGCAAATTTGTTTTAATTCCACATGGATGAATAAACTTTCACCTGCGGAAATGATTCAATTGGCTTCAAAATACACCGTTGCCCGCATGTTGGAGCGCGATGATTTTGACAAGCGTTACAAAGGCGGACAGCCGATTGCGATTCACGAATTTCTCTATCCCTTAATTCAGGGCTATGATTCGGTGGTGCTGAAAGCCGATGTCGAATTAGGCGGCACGGATCAAAAGTTCAATTTATTGATGGGGCGCGAATTACAAAAGCAAGCAGGACAAGCCCCGCAAGTCGTGCTGATGATGCCGATTTTGGAAGGTTTGGACGGCGTGCAAAAAATGTCCAAATCCTTGGGAAATTTCATTGGGATTCACGAAGCCCCTGAAGAAATGTTCGGCAAATTGATGTCGATTTCTGATGAATTAATGTGGCGTTACATTGACTTACTGAGCTTCAAAACTGCCAGTGAAATTCAAGCATGGAAACAATCCGCCCAAGAAGGTGCAAATCCTCGCGATATTAAAGTCGCCTTTGCGCAAGAAATTGTGGCGCGTTTTCATAATCAAGCCGCCGCCGAACACGCCTACGCGCAATTCGTGGCGCGTTTTAAACAAAACGAAATTCCCGAAGATTTGCCAGAAATCACCGTGTTGACCGAAGAAAGCAGTTTAGGGATTGCCAATTTGTTGAAAGAAGCGGGCTTGGTTGCCAGCACCTCAGAAGCTATGCGCTTGATTAAACAAGGCGGGGTCAAAATCGATGGCGAGAAAGTCAGTGATCCGCATTTGCAATTAGCGGTGGGCAGCGAACAAGTTTACCAAGTC
>JBDLSS010000286.1:0-6538 GCA_039799345.1 Pseudomonadota bacterium | reverse complement strand
ATCCTAGATTTCACCATGCCTTAATTGCTAAAGTCACATTTAATACGCGCTTTTGGAAAGAATCAGATGACATTAAACGAGCTATTCGCACTATGCCGCTACTAGATACACGTTATTCAATGGAAACCCCCGAAGGCATCGAACTCGAACTGCGCGTTGCAGGGGTGATGGTGCGCTCCGCCGCGTGGGTGATTGATTTAGTGATGCGCTTATTGCTGTATTTTATCTGTATTTACGCCTTCTCATGGTTACACAATGTCGGCTGGGGAATTATCTCAATTTTAGTGTTCATGCTCGAATGGTTTTATCCCGTGATTTCTGAAGTGTATTTTCACGGCGCAAGCATCGGCAAACGCGCCATGAAAATCAAAGTAGTACACGACAACGGCACGCCCATCGGCTGGTCAGCCTCCTTAATTCGGAATTTATTACGTGCCGTGGATTTTCTGCCTTTTTTTTACGGCTTGGGTTTAATCAGCATGTTAAGCAACCGCCAATTTAAACGCCTTGGAGATTTGAGTGCGGGCACAATTGTGGTTTATCACAACCCTGAACATGAAGAATTAGCCGAATTTCCCAGCACCGAATCCGCCCCAATTAATTTCCCACTGACCTTACAAGAACAACAAGCGATTATTAATTTTGCCCAACGCGCCCCCAATCTCGCGCCAGAACGCGCCCAAGAACTTGCAGAAATCGTCACGCCTTTGACTGGCATGGATAAACCCAATGCCGTGCTACATTTGTATCGTTTAGCCAATGGATTAATTGGACGACAATGAAACAACAACAATTTGAACAGCTACACAGTGAACAATGGGCATTGCTCGCCCACGATTTAGAAAAGCTTGCAACATATAAAACCCAGCTCGATGCACATGCCGTGGTCAACTTCCCACAACTGTATCGCCAAGTCTGCCAACATCTCGCCATTGCCCGCGACCGTCATTACACCCCCGCCTTAATTGAACGCCTTAACCGTTTGGTGCTAGACGGACATCAATATTTATACGCCAATCGCAACCCTTTGCTAACGCGCATGGTGGAATTTATCGCCTATGGTTTTCCACGTGCGGTGCGCGCCAATTGGGATGTCGTGCTTGCTTCAGCCCTGTGTTTTTTTGGCAGTTTAATTGGCATGACACTCTTGGTCTATCTCTATGATGACAATGCCTATTACTTACTCAGCCACGGGCAATTAAGAGAAGTCGAAACGATGTATAAGCCCAGCGCACAACACTGGGGACAGCCGCGCGAAGCCGATAGTGATTTATATATGTTCGGTTTTTATATTAAGCACAATATCAGCATTGGTTTTCAAACCTTTGCCAGCGGCTTATTGTTTGCGGCGGGTTCAGTTTTTTATTTATTATTTAATGGTTTATATATTGGCAGTATTGCAGGACATTTAATCAATAAAGGATATAACGAGCCGTTTTTTTCCTTCGTGGCAGGACACAGCGCGTTTGTACTTAATGCAATTATGCTCTCAGGCGCGGCGGGCTTAAAATTGGGGCTTGCCTTGCTTGCCCCCAAACGCAACTCTCGGCTGCAAGCCCTGCAACAAGCCGCGCAAAGCATCGTGCCTTTAATTTACGGTTTTTTCACTTTATTTCTACTTGCTGCCTTTATCGAAGCCTATTGGTCTTCAAATGCCTTACTCAATCCTGAATTTAAATATGCGGTCGGCATTGGCTTGTGGTTAATCACCTTGTTGTATTTCAGTTTTGCAGGACGCAAGCATGCAGATTGAACGCTTAACTTTGGCAGTGCGCCCCCGCAACCCTTGGGAAGCGATGGATTTAGGCATACGCATGGTGCAACAGTGGGCAAAACCGCTATATCGCGTGTGGCTGCTGAGTTTTCTCCCGATAATTTTATTATCCATCGCGCTGATGTGGGGCGGGATTGAATTTGCACCCTGGCTAATTTGGTGGCTCAAACCCTTGTATGACCGCGTGCTACTGCATTTTCTAAGTCATGCCGTGTTTGGAGAATATCCCAGTTTGGGGCAAAGTTTACGCGCCCTGCCCAGTTTATGGCTAAATTTTCCCAGCTTAAACGCACTGTTATTTGGGCGTTTCGACAGCACACGTTCTTTTACGCTACCTGTGACCCAACTAGAAGGTTTACGCGGCAAAGCACGGCGTGAACGGCTCAGTGTGTTAAAACGCAAAGTTGCCTCGCCCGCCCAGACTTTGACCATCATCGGCATTCATCTTGAAATCGTGATTTACCTCTCTGGATTTGCTCTGCTTTATTTCATGTTGCCACAGCATAATATGGAACAGTCGTGGTTATTTAGCGGGCTGGGCGTGTCCGAATCTGAAATATTCAGCAGCTTAAGCTTCAGTTTTTACTGCATCGCCGTCGCGATTTTAGAACCGTTTTATGTCGCCTGCGGGTTTGCACTGTATTTAAACCGCAGAACCCAACTTGAAGCTTGGGATATTGAATTAGACTTTCGCCGTCTCAGCAAACGCCTACAACAAGCGGGTTTCGGCGTGATTTTATTGGGTGTGTTGGGCGTGACAAGTTTCAGTTTATTGCCGCAAAATTCATACGCCGCCGAAGTTAAACCCTCCTACACCGCCGATCAGATTAAAGTTGAAATCAACCAAATCATGCAACAGCCTGAATTTTCCCGTCATGAAGTGATTTCAGAATGGCGCGAAAAAATGATTACCCCCGAAAATAAACTTGAAGAGGGTGAATACAGTGCGGAATGGCTTAAACATTGGCTACGCGTGCAAACATGGCGCGAGATGTTGGGCAGTTTTGCCGAGGTGATTCGGATATTGTTGTGGTTGGTTTTACTGGGGGGGGTATTATATTTTGTGCCGCGCTGGCTGTTGGCGAGAATCCCCAAAACTGCGCCCGCCGCCGCTCCTGAAGAATTTTCCGTGTTCTTTTTTGACGAAGAGGGAAAAGTCGATTTTCCCAAAGACCTTCCCCAACAAGTGTGGGCGCGTTGGCTTGCGGGGCAACAGCGTCCTGCCTTGAGTTTATTATATCGCGGCGCACTGTATCATTTGCAGCAAGAACAAGGGCTTGCTATCAGTCGTAGCATGACCGAAGCAGAGTGTTTGAATTTGGTGAAAAAAATCCCTGATGTATACAGTTATTTGTCGGAGATTGTGAGCACTTGGCAGCGATTTGCCTACGCGCATCAATCGCCACAAGATAATAAAATTGAAGAACTTTGTGCGGCATGGACGGAGCATTTTAAACATGCCTGAGTTTAGCGACGTGAATTTCCGCACCCGCCTTTTATGGTTAGTAATTGCTGGCTTGTTCTTAATTGCAATAACAGGGTGGGGCTTAGAAAATTATGAATATGTCTCAGGCATTCGTAAAACTTCTTATAAAGACGAAGCAGCCGATAATAATTTATTAGCCTTGGAACGTTTTTTAACGCGGCATAAGATCAAACTTAATAAGGCAAACAACTTGGAAAAAATTCTGTCCAAGCTGCAAGCGCAAGATGTTTTATTGTTTAATGCCCACATTGAAAACCTGAATTCTCAACAATTACAAAGTATTCAAGCGTGGGTGAAACGGGGTGGACAATTGTGGTTGCGTGCGCCTGATGCCGATGAAGAGACTCGTCAAAATTGGGTAGAAGATGTGCCGTTTTTACAGCAATTTGGGGTGTATCGTGAAAGTTTCCCTTATGAGCAAAAATTCGATCCTGATGCAGAACCCTCTAAAAAATTGCCTGAAGTGCCTGCCGTGCCCAGCATGATGTGGAATAAAGAAAAACTGCGCTTGTATTTTCGAGAAACCGAACGGCTTAAATTTCAAACCGCCAGCCTTTCCAGTCAACAAATTGCCTCGGATGCACAGGGCATGCGGGTAGCACAATTCAAGCTCGAACAAGGCACGGTGCTGTTTTTCAGCGAATGGCAGTGGTTAGAAAATGCGATGTTGGGGCGTTATGATCATGCTTATTTTTTCTGGAAATTATTACCGCAAAATTTACCCACGCTGTGGGTGACGGATTTTGAAATTGATAAAAATGCCAGTGCGCCCCCGAAAATTTTCACAGATTTCCCCTTGTTGTGGTTAAGTGGTTTGATTAGCTTAATATTTTTGGTGTGGCATTTAGGGCATCGTTTTGGCTCGATTTTATTACCGCCTGATTTGGCGCGGCGGCGTTTGTTGGAACATGTGGAAGCCAGTGGACGCTTTTTGTGGGAACACGGGCAGGGCGCGGGTTTAATCAAGGAAGTGCGGGTGCAGGTGTTGCAACGGATTTATCAAAAATATCCCGATTGGCAAATTTTAGAGCCTGATGCCGTGGCGGAAGCCTTGGCAAAACTCAGTGCGCTTTCGAGCAAAGAAATTCACCGCGCCTTGTTTGCCAGCCTGCAAGAATCCAGTCAACAAGCCGCTCAATTTACCGATACTGTTCGCATTCTCGCGATTTTAAGGAAAACTTTATGAGTGAAATGAATCAAGAAATTCAAGACGCGATTGCCGTCGTGCAACAAATTCGCAACGCTATCCGCTGTGCCGTAGTGGGGCAAAATGAGGCGGTGGATCAAGTTTTAATTGCCTTGTTGGCGGCGGGACATGTGTTAATTGAAGGCGTGCCGGGTTTGGGGAAAACTTTGCTGGTGCAGGCTTTGGCGAAAGCTTTTTCTGGGCAATTTGCGCGAATTCAATTCACCCCCGATTTAATGCCCAGCGATATTACGGGGCACGCGATGTATGACATGAAAAGCGAGTCGTTTCGGATTCGGCGTGGGGCAGTGTTTACCAATTTATTATTGGCCGATGAAATCAACCGCGCACCTGCGAAAACTCAAGCCGCTTTATTGGAAGTGATGCAAGAACAGCAAGTAACGATTGAAGGCAAAGGTTTTACGGTGACTTCGCCATTTATGACTTTGGCAACGCAAAACCCCGTCGAACAAGAAGGCACGTATCCCTTGCCTGAGGCGCAATTAGACCGCTTTTTGTTAAAAATTTTAATTGCTTATCCCAGCGACAGCGAAGAAATTGACTTGGTGAAACAAGTGACTTCGCAAAAAGCAGGCAATCGTTTGGATGTGAGCGCAGTAACGGCGGTGGTGAAACCTGAGGCAATTTTAAATTTGCAGCGCGTGGTTTCCAACTTGCAAGTCGATGATAAAGTGTATGAATATGCAGTACAGATTGTACGCGCCACACGCACATGGAGTGGCATCAGTTTGGGTGCGGGGGTGCGTGGGAGTATTGCTTTAATTCGGGCAGCGCGAGGACAAGCTTTGTTAGCAGGACGGGATTTTGTCATTCCCGACGATGTGAAACAAATCGCCTTGCCGACTTTGCGCCACAGAATTGTGCTGTCGCCTGAGTTGGAAATTGAAGGACATAATAATGATGCGGTACTGCGCAGTATTTTGGAGCAAGTTGCCGCACCACGTTTGTGATTTTCAAGATTCAATCGACGCGATCTCATGCGTATGCTTAAATCCTGTGAATCCTGATTCTGATAATCTTTGCAACTTTTTTAACAAACTGGATTGATTAAACTTTTTGTTATTTCTTATTCCGAACTCAGCTTATACAATTTTACACTGAGTATTGTCATATTTTGCTGTCCTCTGTGTAAATCATGAGATATTCGGAGCGGGCTTGAAGAAATTTAGGAGTTACGCAGTTGAATCAGTAATTATTTGATTGTATTAGAAATATGCTTGTGCAATTTAAAAATTAACTCATTATAAATAAAAGACTTAGTGCTTAAACTGCGTAACTCCTAGATATTATGCTTTCTATCGTTAACACCTTGGAGAAAACAATGCTTATTTCAAAATTACGTACTGGGGTTTTAATAGTGCTGTTGCTGCTGGGCAATCCTATTCATGCAGAAGATTTTCATGTCTCAGCCGCCGATCATTTTGTTCTGCCTTTGCAAGAATTATTAAGATTATTTGAGAAAGACACGGGTTATAAAGCCATTTTGACAAACTCATCGGTGGGTCTGCTGTATAAACAGCTTAAAGAAGGTGCGCCATTTGATATTCTTTTCTCAGGCGATGTCGCAACCCCGATAAAAATAGAACAAGAAGGTTTAGGCATAGTGAATACCCGTTTCAGCTATGCCGTAGGTAAATTGGTGTTATGGAGCAGAAACCCCACGCTGATTGATAAAAAAGGCGACGTGCTCAAAACAGGGAATTTCAAACAGTTGGTTTTAGCAAACACTGAACATGCAAGCTATGGCGTAGTCGCCAAGCAAACCATGAAAAAAATGGAAATTTGGGAAAAATTGAAAGACAAATTGATGATTGCAGAAAGTGTGATGGCTGCCTACAAAACAGTGCGTGATGGGAGAGCTGAATTGGGTTTTGTGCCCTTATCTACCCTCACCCCCAGTAAGAAAATTGAAGGTTCACTGTGGATTGTACCAACAGGATTATATGACCGATTGGAACACCAAACGCTGCTCTTAAAACATGGGGAAAATAATAAAGCTGCGAAAGATTTCCTCGCTTTCGTGAAAACTCCTCGCGCAAAAAATGTAATTGAATCTTTTGGTTATAGCATT
>JBDLSS010000285.1:0-8913 GCA_039799345.1 Pseudomonadota bacterium | reverse complement strand
CAAACACCGCGCCGACCAAAATCACTGCCATTTTTCCAAACGTGGTCTCAAAAATACAGACCACACGTTCATTGCGGGCAAAAACATTGGGGACGGTACGCACGGTGCGTTGATTGACACTGAATAAATTCCCTGGAATATAACGCATCTGAATCAGACGCGCCTCGCAAGGGCTGTGAATGCGGTGATAATCTTTAGGAGATAAATAAATAGTACAAAATGAGCCATCCGCAAATGTGGCGGCTAATGCGGGATCGCCACCCAATAAACTGGTGACGCTGTATTCATGCCCCTTGGCTTGCAAAATATTATGCTGTTGAATTTGTCCGAGTTGGCTAATTGCGCCATCCACAGGAGAAATCAAGGCAGTATTATCTAGCGGGCGCGCGTCAGCACGCAGGGCGCGGGTAAAAAATTGATTGAAACTGTGGTAGTGTGACAATTCAGGATTTTGTGCCAAACTCATGTCAACCGCATAGCTTCGGACAAATTGCCGAATCATAAACTGCGTTGCGCTCCCCAGCTCGAGGCGGGTTAAGCGAAACATGAGGCGGGACAACAAGTGCTGGGGAATCAAATACTGGGGTACAGTCTTCAACCAGTCTTGCCAATCGGGTGAATTAGTCATATCAGTTAGGCACTACAGCGTTATCAATCATAGGTGACTTCCTACCTGTCTTCATAAAAACCGCTATCCTCAGCGGTTTAAGTGTCTCAATTTTGCCACAAATGTTGAAACATTGCCACTATTGATTCGCTGTGACTTGGGATATTTTTTCAAATAGTCTCTTGAAAACAGTGAACTAACCCCAATTCAATGTATGCAAGTCAGGTATCGCACAAGGTTAGTTCTACCCTCTCCTTGTGTTGTGCCTGACCCACACTGCGCCCTGAATGCTTTGGTTTAGTGGCTTACACAAGCCATGATGGACATTTTTGGGCGCGGTGTTCTACCCGAATTTAAAGATAATTTTTTGAGTGCCCCTTGACTTCATTTTTTTAGTCACTATTATTAGCACTCAATGGCTGCAAGTGCTAACAATAGCAGAGTAAAAAAAGCAGCTATCACTGAACATAAGCATTATCTTATCTAATAACAAGGAGTTGAAGTATGTCAATTCGTCCATTACATGACCGCGTTATCGTCAAACGTGTTGAAGAAGAACGTAAAACGGCCAGCGGGATTGTGATTCCTGATTCTGCCACTGAAAAGCCCGTGCGTGGAAAGATCATTGCAGTTGGCAAAGGCAAGATTTTAGAAAATGGCGAAGTGCGTCCTTTAGATGTCAAAGTAGGCGACATCGTGCTGTTTGGTAAATATTCAGGCAGTGAAATCAAGTTCGACGGCGAAGAGCTGTTAGTGATGCGTGAAGAAGACCTGGTAGCAATTCTCGAAGACTAAGCATTTAGTCTGTAAACAATTCTCCTTATTATCCCGAATTCTGAATTAAGAGGTTTTATTATGGCTGCTAAAGAAGTCCGTTTTGCTGATGACGCTCGTCAACGTATGATTAAGGGTGTGAACATCCTTGCTAATGCTGTGAAAGTAACCTTAGGCCCTAAGGGTCGTAACGTGGTTTTAGACAAGTCTTTTGGTGCACCTACGATTACCAAAGACGGCGTTTCTGTTGCCAAAGAAATCGAATTAGAAAATAAATTCGAGAACATGGGCGCGCAAATGTTGAAAGAAGTGGCTTCTCAAACTTCTGACATCGCAGGCGACGGCACCACCACCGCAACTGTATTAGCACAATCTATCGTCAACGAAGGCATGAAAGCCGTTGCTGCTGGCATGAATCCTATGGATTTAAAGCGCGGTATCGACAAAGCTGTGATCGTTGCGGTTGAAGAATTGAAGAGATTGTCTAAGCCTTGTGCAGACGACAAAGCGATTGCTCAAGTGGGCGCAATTTCTGCGAACTCTGATCATGCTATCGGCGACATCATTGCTGAAGCGATGGGCAAAGTCGGTAAAGAAGGCGTAATCACCGTTGAAGAAGGCACGGGCTTAAACAACGAATTAGAAGTTGTGGAAGGGATGCAATTTGATCGTGGCTACCTCTCTCCTTACTTCATCAACAATCAACAAACGATGGCAGCAGAATTAGAAAGCCCCTTAATTCTGTTGTATGACAAGAAAATTTCTAACATCCGTGAAATGTTACCTGTGTTAGAAGGCGTTGCTAAGCAAGGTCGTTCTTTATTAATCATCGCTGAAGATGTCGAAGGCGAAGCCTTAGCAACTTTGGTTGTGAACACGATTCGCGGCATTGTGAAAGTTTCTGCGGTTAAAGCACCCGGTTTCGGTGACCGTCGTAAAGCCATGTTACAAGACATCGCTGTGTTGACGGGCGCAACCGTGATTTCTGAAGAAGTTGGCTTAAGCTTAGAAAAAGCCAGCTTAGACGATTTAGGCACTGCAAAACGCATTTCTATCACCAAAGACGACACCACGATTATTGACGGTGCTGGCAATGCTGAAGAAATCAAATCCCGCGTTGAACAATTACGTCAACAAATCAGTGCTGCTACTTCTGATTACGACAAAGAAAAATTACAAGAACGCGTTGCTAAATTAGCAGGCGGCGTGGCTGTGATTAAAGTCGGTGCTGCGACCGAAGTCGAAATGAAAGAAAAGAAGGCTCGTGTTGAAGACGCATTACACGCAACCCGTGCTGCTGTTGAAGAAGGCGTGGTACCCGGCGGCGGCGTGGCTTTAATTCGTGCGTTGAAGGCTCTGAAAGATTTAACGGGCATCAATCATGATCAAGACGTAGGTATCAGCATTGCACGCCGTGCGATGGAAGAACCTTTACGTCAAATCGTTGCAAACGCTGGTGGCGAACCTTCCGTAGTCCTGAACAAGGTTTACGAAAACGAAGGTAACTACGGCTACAATGCTGCGACTGAAGAATACGGCGACATGGTTGCGATGGGTATTCTTGATCCTACCAAAGTGACCCGTTCTGCTTTACAAAATGCAGCTTCTATCGCTGGCTTAATGATCACGACCGAAGCAATGGTCGCTGAATTGCCTAAGAAAGAAGAACATAACCACGGCGGTGCTGGTGGTATGGACGGCATGGGTGGTATGGGCGGCATGATGTAATAATCAGGCACGGCACAAACCAGCTCTGCTGGTTTGAACTGAGCATTGATTTAAAAAGAAACCCCGTCAGGTATCCAGTGAAAACTGGGGGCTTGATGGGGTTTTACATTTGTCTAGGTTTGCAGTGTTGGCGGGATGTACTGAGGAACGAAGCGCATCCTACGTGTGAAAACCATCAATCTCGATTGATGCGCTTTTACCCGTAAGAATTTGAACCCTGATTTTAGTGATTAGGTTACATGACCAGTTTTTTCTCAACCTGTTATTTTTTAAATTCTTTTACGTCGTACTCACGTTATTTTAGATGTGCACGGGCTGCACATTGTTGAACCTGTGAAATTGGAAACGGAATTAAACAATATTATAGGGATTGTTGAAAATGGTTTATTTGCGCGTCGCCCTGCGGATATTTTATTGCTGGGTACGGATAATGGCGTGCGTTTGATTGAGTGATTTAGCTTAAGCGGGCTATTTGTCTGAACCACAATTCACATAATTAACACAATTACACAAAAATGATTCGGGGGATTTAGGACGGGCAGTCCTTTATTTTGAAGGTGTTACTTCCCCTTCAAATAATGCTTATCACTGAAGCTGCTCACCCATTCGGGGCGAAACACCACCAACATCGTCATCACCATGCCGTTTAAAAAAGCTTCGGGAAACAGCATCACAATAATAAACATCGGTTGTTCGCCCAAGTCCTGCCATTGGTAAACTTGTGAAAAGATTAAAATCCCCAAGCCCGTCAAACGGCTGGCAAGCATTGCCATCGCGCCGCCAATAAACCCATTCATGTAGACATACACAAAAAAATGTTTGGGCAAAAACGTGTAAGTCGCCCAATACACCGCATAACTCATCCAAATTGGCACGATGCCATTACACAACACATTCAGCGGAAAACTCAGCCAATCGGCTTTTCCCGTCAGCGTTAAACACAGTTGCGCCACACTCACGCACAAAGTTGCAAATTGCCAGCCAAACATCAGCATGGCACTGGTGGCAAGCAATAAATGAAACTCCATACCGCGCAAAGTGCCCGCACTCAACAACCACAACAGCCACAGCAACACACAACTGGCAAATAAAATATTCGCATCACGTCCATCTTTCAGACGTTGCCAGTCAGCAGTCCACAATGCCCCCAATAAACTCAGTGCATAGAGCGCGAACCCCATCCACAGCCATTCCTCGGGCAGTGTGCTGCTGTTAAAATTCATCCCAGTTGACCTGTCACAATTAAATCGTGTAAACCTTGCAGCGCGGCTTGCACCGAGGCATAACGCACTTGTTCACGATTGCCACTGAAATGATAAACCTGTGCAATGACTTTATCAGGCAAAGCCCACGCGAGCCACACTGTGCCCACGGGACGGCTAGCAGAACCTCCCGTCGGGCCTGCCACACCACTGATGGCTAAAGACACATGCGCATGACTGCGTTGCAACGCGCCCGCCGCCATCTCGCGCACAGTTTGCTCACTGACTGCGCCATGACGCGCCAAAGTTTCTGCCGTCACCCCGAGCATTTCTTGCTTGGCGATGTTGGAATAAGTGACAAAACCGCGTTCAAACCATTCCGAACTGCCTGCAATTGCAGTCATGGTTTGTCCCACCCAGCCACCCGTACAAGATTCTGCGGTGGCAAGACTCCAACCGCGTTGCTGCAAGGCTTGCGCGAGTTGTTCGGCAAACTGTTCTAAAGCTGCATTGTCCATTGTTGCCTCCTAAAAAGGGCGTACCGCGACTAAAATCGTGACTGCGATTAAAATCAACACGGGAAATTCGTTAAACCAGCGATAAAAGACGTGTCCGTGCTGATTACGATTTTCTTTGAAATCTTTGAGATATTTACCGCATAACAGGTGATAGCCAATTAAAATAGCCACTAAAAATAATTTGGCATGTAGCCAGCCCTGTTTAGAGTAAGCCAGCCACGCATATTCCCACAGCAACCAGCCGCCCAAAGCGATGGTGATGATTGCGCCGGGAGCCATGATGCCATAATAAAGTTTCCGTTCCATGATTTTGAAACGTTCATGGCTGATGCTGTCATCGCTCATTGCGTGATACACAAACAGGCGCGGCAAATAAAATAAGCCTGCAAACCAGGTCACCATAAAAATAATATGAAAAGCTTTAACCCATAACATGACTAATGTCCTGCATGTGAATGTTCGTGTTGGGACATGTCGTGTCCCGCATGTTCTGTATGTTCGGTGGATTCTGCGTGTTCATGTCCTGCATGTCCCGCATGATTTCCGTGGTTGTGCGGGGCGACTAAACTGTAAATCCCTAAACCGATGATAATTGCACCCATCGCGCGGCGCACGCTTAAACGTTTTGTCCATTGATTTAACCAATGGGCGGTAGTACCAATGGCTAACAGCATCGGCAACGTGCCCAAACCGAAACTGAACATTAATGCGCCGCCATTGAAAGCACTGCCTGAAGTTAATGCCAAAGCCAAGGCACTGTACACCAAACCACAAGGCAACCAGCCCCAAACTAAACCTAAACCTAAAGCTTGCATCGGGTGGGTTACGGGCAAGAAACGTTTGCCGATAGGTTCAATTTTACGCCATAAATGGCTGCCCCATTTTTCTAAAATACTTAAAGCTTGCCACCATGAACCAATATATAAACCTAAAATAATTAAGAAAATTGTGGTGAACCATTTCGCAATCGCGTGCGGGCTGTCCATCGGTAAAGCGTTGGCAAATTGCCCGCCTAAAAATCCAATCAATGCCCCTGCAAGACTATAACTCGCAATGCGTCCGATATTATACGTTAATAAATAGGGTAATAATTGTTGCGGTGATTGACGCAATTGGGCGGGCAAACCCATGGTTAATGCGCCGACAATGCCACCGCACATTCCAAAGCAATGCACTGAACCTAGTAATCCCATTAAAAATGCTGAAATAAGACCGGCTGAATTTTCCATTTAGAATCCTGATGAATTGACTGAAAGCCCCAAGCCCCTAATATAACCTGAGTTCGGGATAAGAAATATTTGCAGTAGGGTGGAATAGCGTAGCGTATTCCACCATGAAGCGTGATAGTTCTAGAGGGATGGTGGAATACGCTACGCTATTCCACCCTACTACTACAAAATTTTGTCTCGTTCCAACGCTCCAGTGCTAATAGGATGTGCTGAGGAACGAAGCGCATCATTTGAGTAAAACTGTTAATCCTGATTGATGCGCCTCCTATCGTAGGCACATCCTATTGCGCTACGCTTTAGGGGATTGGGGCGCAGTCAAGTTTTAAACAAACCCTAAAAAAAGACACGTAAGCCCATAAATAGCGGCTTACGTGTTCATAATGATTTCAAAGGTTTTACTAGACAGTCGGCGTTAAACTGATAGTTTGGGTACTCGGAACTTTCACTATGCCGAGCAATCGCCAATCTTCAGCTTCCAGTTGCAGCGTCCAATTCCCTGCTTTCAAATCAGGTAAGGGCGCGTAGTAACTATCATCTGCCATGTGTTGCAAGCTGAGTTTATGATCCGTCCCTGCTTTAGTGTTATACAACAGCTTTAACACGATTTTATCGGGACGTTTATAGTCAGGCTTGCTGCTACTAATGACCACACGTAACAATTTATGTTCTGTATCGAAGCTTACATTGGCTTGTAAACCTCGTTGTGCAGCGCGTTTGTCACGTTCTAAAGTACGGTTAATTTCAATGCCTTGTTTATAGTAATCATCTTCCACTAAACCATCATCCGACTCAATCGCCAGTTTCAGTGTATAAAATCCTGCGACAATGGCAAGTACGGGAAAGAAAATCACCAGCCAGACATAAAATTCACGGTACCACGGTTTCTTGGGAGTGTCGCTCATATTAACGGGTAATCGGTCCTAAAAAGCGTGCTTGTTCCACGGTGGTTAGTTTGGGGTTTGTGGGCGCGTCGCTTGCTTGTATTTGGAAACTTATATCGGTGCTGCGTTGCTTCAATTTCTTTGGATCAGCAATTAAACGCACAGGCACATCTAAAATTTCCCCAGAGGCAAGCTTCAGTTCAGATGTTTGATTGACTTCCAATTGCAGCCCTTCAATACCTTGGGCAGAAATTTTGAAGCTGTGGGCATGTTCATCTAAATTCATTAACTTCACCACATAAACATTTTCAATAAAACCTGTTTCGGTTTCCTTAAACAAACTGTTACGGTCGCGCATCACGTCTAATTCTACCAAAGAACGTTGACTGATCGCATACATCCAACCTAAAAACAGACTCAATAATAAAAACCCATAGATAAAAATCCGCAAACGGAACACATGCGTATGTCCACCATCCAAAATATTTTGGGTGGTATAACGAATTAAGCCTTTAGGATAGCCGACTTTCACCATGACTTCATCGCAAACGTCAATACAAGCTGAGCAGCTAATACATTGATATTGCAAGCCATCACGAATATCAATGCCTGTCGGGCACACCTGAACGCACATGGTGCAATTGACGCAATCTCCTAAACCTGCGGCTTTATAATCTTCCCCGCGCTTGCGCGAGCCATGGGGTTCACCACGCTTGGCATCATAAGCCAACACCATCGTGTCTTTATCAAACATTGCACTTTGGAAACGGGCGTAAGGACACATGTAAATACAGATTTGTTCGCGCAACCAGCCCGCATTACCATAGGTAGCAAAACCATAGAAAAATACCCAAAAAGTTTCGGTTGTGCTGGCATTAAAATGAATTAAATCAATACATAACCCCCGAATTGGGGAGAAAAACCCAACGAAAGTTAACCCTGTGTACGCCGCAAAGAAAATCCAGATCGCATGCTTAGTCGCTTTGATACGGAACTTATGTGCCGACATCGGGGCTTTATCAAGTTTCATTTGTTGTGGACGATCGCCTTCTACCCAGCGTTCCATCCACAAGAAAACTTCTGTCCAAACCGTTTGCGGACACGCAAAACCACACCACAAACGCCCCGCCAAGGCAGTAAAGAAAAACAGGGTTAAACCCGCCATAATCAGCAGAAACGCAAGGAAAATCATGTCTTGCGGCCAGAAGGTCAAACCGAAAATGTAAAATTTACGCGCGGGCAAATCAAGCAGAACGGCTTGCCGTCCGTCCCAAGTGAGCCACGGGAAAATATAATAAATGCCCAACAGGACAAACACACTGGTCATTCTCAAATTTGAGAACAAACCTTTTGTTTCGCGAGGGTAGATTTTTTCACGCTTGGCATACAACGATTCTTGTACTGTTTCAAGCGGAACTGATTGGGTGGTGTGATTTTCTTCAGACGACTTCATAGTTCATCAATGTGGGTAGAGGAGGAAATCTGTGGCAACGGCGTACTAAAGTATAAAGTTAGTAAAGAAGACAGCCCTGTTGTCAGCCAAAACAAAAAGAAGCCGATACTATACGCCGCCATTTTACTGATGTCCAGATGGAGAGCCGTTTGTGGGTCAAAAGCAAAGAAAAATAAAATGCTTGCTAATGAAGACACTAGAAAGGAAGACCACAAGACTGCCATGATTTTTTGCGCCTTAGGCACAGTTAATACGGAACGGTTTGGCATTTTTCAAATCTCCTTATAGTTAAGCTTTATAATAATACATTATTAAAATTAATTTCTTTAATTACATAAAATTAGATATGTTAATTTTATATAAAATATATATTACTCATCATTTTTTTAATTTTAAAAAATTAACAGTTTTATTATAAAAAGCTATAACTTAGCACTTGAGCTATTTACCGAAAACGCCAACCAGATACATTAGTATAAACTAATATTCTTATTTATCGATAATTATCAATTTAATTGTGT
>JBDLSS010000284.1:0-2563 GCA_039799345.1 Pseudomonadota bacterium | reverse complement strand
TCGTAAAAAGGTTACTGATGGTATCGATTTTTTATAAGCCTTACCCATGCTTAGCGATATGGGAACGATGCAGCTTTACCTTTTTGGGAACTGATCTATACAATAGGCGGCTTAATGGCATTTCGAGTGCGGCGGCGGCGATTCGAGCCGTCTTTGATTTTAGCGTGACTTAAGGGATAGATAATGCATATAAGTTTTCGGTCGTTTTGCCTGTGGGCAAGTTTTGCGCTGCTTTCGGCCTGTGGTCAACAAGTCACTACGCCTATCAGTGCGCCTACAGTCGACAATGAAATTCGACAAGTGTTCGCCCACACTGAGCAAATGAAAAGTAAACAAATAGGCAGAGGCGTTTTATTATCGTTAAATGACAGTATTTTTGAAGGGGAATCTGCAAATTTTGCGGGCAGTACCGATATTTTTTTAGATAAAATCACCAATTTATTGAAACAATATCCGCGTCGTAATGCCGTGATTGAAGTGCATACCGATAACACAGGCGGTGAACGTTTCAATTTAAATATGTCGCAAAAACGGGCTGAAAAATTGCGTGCAGCACTCATTCAGCGCGGTATTGCTCCCAAACGTATTATTGCGAAGGGTTATGGTGAAACCCGTCCGATTGGTACTAATCAAAGTGAAGTCGGGCGTTTGCAAAATCGGCGGGTTGAAGTGACCGTGTTACGGGAAGGGGAAGTATTACGGTTTTAAATGCTGAATGGCACTGCCATTGAGTTAAGTATTACACAAAGAATCATTTTTTGATGTCCGAAAAAGCTCACTAAACTTACAAAGTTCTGCTTCGTTCTGCTTCACATCATGGCAATGACTGACCGTGCTATTAATGCTTTTTCCATCAATGGCTATCAGCTCTGGTTTATAATGACTCAACATCCATTGATTAAACGCCTGACATAACTCTTGAATATCAAGACGATTGCCGAGTCTTTGGAACGTTTTGGTTAAAAGATATTCCTATTTAACTGCTTATCATATCTCAGTTTTGTATTCTTTGATGAAGCTCTCCCCTTTAGGGGGTTGGGGACTTCAGTATAACTTTTCAAACAGGACAAAAATAATGCGTATTAGCAAGCTTGCAGGATGGATGACGGGTTGTTTAAGCATGAGTGTCGCTGTTGCGGGCACGATTAATTATGAAGGCTCGTCCACGATTGGAAAATACGTGAGTAGCGCGGGCGCGGTTTACACCACCTCTAAATTCAATATGAATGTCGTTCCTGAAAGCACGGGTGGGGAACAATGTGCGATGCGGGGGACTTGCGATTTGGGCGGTGTGGCGCGGGTTGTTGCGCCTGATGTGTTGAGCAAGGGCGTGGTCGCGACTTTAATCGCTTATGATGCAATCGCCGCAATTGTGCACAATGAAAATCCTGTCAAAGAATTAAGCAGTGCGCAGTTGAAAGACATTTTCTCAGGGAAAATTAAGAATTGGTCTGAAGTGGGCGGTGCAGATTTGCCGATTAAGCCCTTCGTGGTGAAGGAAGCCTCGGCAACCCGTGAAGTGTTTGCAAAAGCGATTTTAGGCGACACCCCATATCAAAATGTGGAAGTGGCAACCCCTGACGCGACAATGGTGCCACGTGTTGCGAAGGAAAAAGGCGGTATTGGACAAATTAGCCTATCGTTTTTAATTGGACAAACACAGGTTAAGCCGCTGATTGTGAACGGACAAAATCCCGTCGTGGACAATCCAAATTATCTCATCAAACGTCCGCTGTATTTCACCACCAAAGGCGAGCCTAAAGGTGAAGTGAAAGCTTTCTTAGATTGGACACTCGCCCCAGCAGGACAGGCAGTGATTAAGCAGAGTTTTATCGGAGTGAAGTAGAGAAATGCAAAGGACTGGCAGTCTTTCAAGGACTACCAGTCCTAAAATCAGAATGTTACTGCGTCACTACCGTATAAGGCAGCGGCAAACATTCTACCGCCGTGCCATCACTAAGTTTTAAATTCGTGGCTTCTGCATGACTGAGTTGCAACACAGCCAAACCCAGCGCGTAGCCTGCGGGATGTAATTGCACATTCACCACTTTCCCAACACTTTGCGTGTCTTCAGGAACGAGAATATTTTCCCCCAGCGCGGGCAATTGCGTGCTTGCGAATTTCACCAAGAATAAACGACGCTTTAACGCGCCTAAATACTGGGTGCGTGCAATAATTTCTTGCCCCGCATAACAGCCTTTTTTGAAACTCATGCCTTCCAAAACTTCCCAGTTCAACATTTGTGGGATAAATTCGTCGCTGAGTTCAGGCTTAATTTGCGGAATGCCTGATAAAATATCCAATAATTCCCACGCGCTGCTGGCAGAGGGAATAAATTGTTGTGCAACCGCTTGTAACCACAGTTTTTTCAACAGTTCAACTTTGCCATAAACCAAATAACGCAAGGGCGATTCATGTGTACAAAGTACTTGCCAATCTTCCGTGCTGCTATAACTCAAAGCCTGTGTGGCAACTTCAGAACCCAGCACAGTTTGCAATAATGCGGCACTGCCTTCACCCATCACGCCGAGCAGGGCGCAATCTTCCGCAAGACTAAATTTCA
>JBDLSS010000283.1:0-3690 GCA_039799345.1 Pseudomonadota bacterium | reverse complement strand
TTATGGCATTGTCAGCACTGATGGGCGTAAATATTTAGCAATGAATTTACCGCAAATGTTACAGCAAACCGATTTAATATTGCGCGGCAAAGCGATATTACAAAACAATATGTTGGGGATTCATCAATGGGGCGAATACATTCAATTATTGGACATCAGCCCACGCTGCAACGTAATGAATAATTGATAAATTTAGAGAATGGGGAGTTTTGAAAAGTCTGCCGCCCTTACAACTAAGGGCGGGCTGGTAAATTTAGTAAAGGTATTTATTTAGACAGCAGCGCGTTCAAGATTTCGATGGTAGTGTCGTCCCCATAAATACCTGCGCCGACTTGATATTTCGAATCTTGCGCTTGTAAATTATACGAGAATTTTGGAGAACCTTCGAGATCACCAGGTTTGGGCCAAGAATACTTTACCCATCCACCATTGGACTCCAGTGCGGCGCGACACATTTCTTCAAAAAATAAATTGCCCGCATAATCACGTAACGACATAATCGGCTTTCCAATCAAACTTTCCTTGATCGGATGTGCGCTCATTTTGTCCGATTCACAATTATAGATAAAAATATAGGTATCTTTCCAAACCCAAGGATTTCCCTCAATTTCGTTAAACTGAGCTAAGTCTGCATCGCTTTTTAAAGCCGCCGCCGCCGCTTTAACTTTCGCAATTACCTCTTCAGGCGTTGCATGTCCTAAGGGAATAATTTGAATCTTATGGGTGTCGGGTTGTTCTGGTGCAGCCCATAGTGTGGGGCTTAGTAATGAACCCATCATCACACAAAATATAATTTTTTTCATTCTCTCCTCCTCAACTGAGCATTACAGCAATTATAGTTACATAAACAAAAGCTTTACTCAAGTTTTAGCTGGCTTATTCTATTGATAGTTATATGGTTATTTTCTGACAACGCCAAGGCTAAACCTTGTTGATAATGTACACAAGCTTGTACATTATCTTGCTGTTGCTGAAAAATTTCACCTAATAAATAATGCGTTGTAGCACGATTTTCTAAATCTAAACTGGCTCGTAAATAAAAAATAGCTTTGTCAATTTGCTGGGCGTGCAAATGTAAATGCCCTAAAGCCTCAAATAAATCCACATCGTTTGGATATTGTTTCAGCAAACTTTCTGCAAATTGCAACTGTCTGGATAAATCAGCACTTTTTATGCCAGCATAGATTTTTAATAAAGGCTTATCCCAATGATAACGCAACACTTCACGTAATAAGGCTTCTAAGCTTTCCATATCGCCTTGCGCTTGCAAATAGCTCGCATAAATTCGCACAAAATCAGCTTGTAAACGTTGAGTTTTTGGCAGTTTTGCCCAAATATTCGTGGCAACTGTCAAATTTTCCGCAGTCTGTAATTGATGCTGCAATAAAGAAAACTGAACATGCTGTTCTAAACTGGCTAAATGCTCGCTAGGCACAGTTTTACGTTTCCGCAACTCTGGCAATAATTTCACCAAAGCTTCCCAATCAGCTAAATGCAAATATAAACCCGCTAATACTTGTAAAACCTGTGAATTTTTCGGAGCTTGCTGATAAGCATCCAGCGCGGCATTTAACGCTAGCACGGGTTGAGTTTGAACTTGCGTTCTCCATAAATGCAGACTTAAAGCATGTTGTGGTAATAATTCTAAAACTTTTAAAAAATGTGCATTGGCAACGTGAAAATTTTGTTGCTGAGAAGCCGCATAAGTCGCAATTAAATAATGCAACGCGCCCAATTCACCCGTCGATAAAGTTTTTAAAGCTGTCTCTTCCGCTTGTTGCCATTGATTTTGCACTGTGGCACTGAGCGCGTTAAACAAGGCTTGCGTGGCTTTGCGCTGATGATAACGGCTATAACGAGCAGTGAAATAACGCGGAATTGCGCCCAGCCAGCTTAAAATACGTGTTGATTGATAAGTTAAAAATCCCAATACGAATAACGCCAATAAAAACGCCGCTAAACTGGTTTCTAGCGTCCAATTGCCGCGCCCCATCATCACAAAACCGGGGTCTTCCAAAGCAAACAGCGTGAATAATACCGCGCCAAACATCAACCCCAAAACTATAAATAAGGTTTTCATGGATTTTTCAGCTCCATGAGTGCGGGGGTTAAATGGTGCATCAGTTGCAGCGAACCCGAAACATCAGGCAAATTTGGCGCAATGACTTCTTGCTGCATCGCCTCTAAACTTTGTTGTAACTGTTTGACTTCATTATTGGTTTGGTCGTAATAACGTTTTAACCAAGCTTGCGCGTTACGTAAACTTTCACGAAATTGCTTTTGGTCGCGCCGCAATAAAGCTGAGTGCGCAGTTTCCAAATGCAGGCGCAAAGTTTCAGCCACAAAATAGCGTTGCGTGCTGGTCAATAAACCTGTGCTGGCTTCGCTGCTATAACGAATCACTACTACTTGCTTTAATTGCTCTTCTAAATTCCCTAATAAACCGTTTTTTGGGGAAATTTGCGGAGCTTTTTCAGTCGTAATTGCACCGCGCTGTAAATTCTGCAATAAAGGGAAGCTTTCATAAGTTTTCAAATAACTGCGTAAACGCACCGCTAAACCATCAATATCCACATTCCCCAACGCGTGCAGTTTTTGCAGCTCTTCGGCAAGTTTGGCGCGCACAGGTAAATAGCTGGGATTGTTTAAACGCTTTAGTCGCTCATCCGCCAATTCTAAGGCTTGTAACGCGCCCGCGCTGTCTTGCGCCAGTAAAATGCGTTGGTTGGCAATGGTCAGCAAATGCGAAACTTCTGCGGCAATCCAATCGGAATTCTCTTGAGGACGCAGCGCATTCAGTTGAGCGACAACTTGTAATTGTTGTTCACTTAAAAATTTTTGACGTTGTTGTAATGCTTCAACTAATTGGGTACTGGGTTGATTTTGTTGCAAGACAGTCAGCGATTTTTGCAATTCTTGAACTTGGGCGGCTAATTGTAAATTTTGCTGCCCCAATTGTTGCTGCACGGTTTGCAAATGTTGCCACAGCAAATAGCTGGCAGCGGCGGCGGTCACCATCAACACAAACATGCCAAAACCGAAACCACCGCGCCGTGGGGCGGGCGTTGGCGGCGGTAAATTGACGACGTCGGGGGGAGATTTATCGAGCATGGGGGTTCACCTGTTGCCATTCGAGCAGGGCTTGAATCAAGCCTTCATCACTCGCCCGCGTTGCCGCAAACAACGGGGCTTGCCAGTCAGGGGCGGTGATGCGTTCACTGATGAGCACAAGGGGAGTGTGGCGTAACCATGTACAATCCCCCAATAAAATAATTAAGTTTTTCAAACCTTCACTGCTGGTAATTAAAATTATATCGACTTTTTCAGGAATCTTCTCTAACTGTGGTAAAACTCGGCGATAAACATTGCAATATTCGACGTGTGCACCGCGTGCTTTTAAGCTTTCTGCCAGCAATTCACGACCGCCTTCACCGCGCAGAATCACGACACGCTCATTATCAAAAGTTTGTAATTCAGGGAGCGTTAATAAACTTTCACTGTTAAATGGCGGCGGCGCAGCTTTTATATTTAAATGATAGGCTTGTAAAGCTTGTGCGGTCGTTTTTCCAACCGCAAAACAGGGAATTTCTTTTAAAACTTGTGGATTTATCGCTAATAAAGTCGGTAGTGCGAATTCTACGGCATTGGTGCTGATAAAAATCAGTTTTTGAATTTGCGCTAAATTTTCCG
>JBDLSS010000282.1:0-3772 GCA_039799345.1 Pseudomonadota bacterium | reverse complement strand
TATGTAAATTTAACAAACATACTTTTTATTTTCTTAAAATTTTTAATTCATATAAAAATCAATGAATTAAACTTATTATTAAGAAAGCCTTCATTTCAATTAACATTTTTAAATAATCTTTATTTTCAATGGATTAAATACATCCTTTTGTTTTTGCTATGATTAAAAATTTATATTTTTCATCTAGTTTGGCGTATCATTCAAAAAATTCTGCTGTCCTGTGGTATGAGACCCAGAGATAGACGTTAAGGAGATATTATGCAGCCTGAAATTGTTGCCGACACACTCGCTTCCGCCACGGAAGAAATGACGTGGAACAGTGCCTTATTAAGTCAATACCGTGTTATTCGCCGCAATGGGCAAGTCACCTCTTTTGATGGTCATAAAATTGCGGCAGCAATGACCAAAGCTTTTCTCGCCGTTGAGGGTGACACTGCCAAAAATTCGACACGCATTCAAAATGCCGTCGCAACCCACACCCGCCAAGTGATTAATAATATTAGCCGTCGCCTGACTGAAAGAGGCATGGTACATATTGAAGATATTCAAGACCAAGTCGAACTGGCATTAATGCGCGCAGGGGAGCATAAAGTTGCCCGTGCTTATGTGTTATATCGTGAACAGCACGCCCAACAACGCGCCCAACAACCCAATAAACCGCAAATGCACATTACGAAAACTTTGGGTGAATTAGTCGCTTTAGACCAAGACAGATTACGCGCCGTGGTTTTAGAAGCTTGTCTCGGACTGGCTTATGTCGATGCAAATTTAATCGTTGAAGATTGCTTAAAAAATCTGTTTGATGGGATTCCCGAAGCCGATGTAAATCGTGCTTTGGTGATGAGTTCGCGTACTTTGGTGGAAAAAGAACCGAATTACAGCTATGTGACTGCGCGTTTATTGCTCGATCATTTACGTCAAGAAGCCTTAAGCTTTTTAGATTTTCCTGCCAAAACCGCGACCGCCGCAGAAATGTCGAGTTATTACGCGCGTTATTTGCCGCTGTATTTGGAAGCAGGGATTAAGCACGAATTACTCAATCCGAAATTGCGCGAATATGATTTAGATATTTTAGGGGCGGCGTTAAAACCTGAACGCGATTTTCAGTTCACCTATTTAGGCTTACAAACCCTGTATGACCGCTATTTCTTGCATTGGGACGAAGTGCGTTTTGAATTGCCCCAAGCGTTTTTCATGCGCGTCGCGATGGGTTTGGCGTTAAACGAAGAAAATAAAGAACAACGCGCCATTGAGTTTTATAACCTGCTTTCGAGTTTTGATTTCATGAGCAGCACCCCGACTTTATTTAACTCGGGTTCGTTGCGCTCACAATTATCAAGCTGCTTTTTAACCACCGTCCCCGATGATTTAGAAGGCATTTACGGCGCGATTAAAGACAATGCGATGTTGCAAAAATGGGCAGGCGGCATTGGCAATGATTGGAGCAATGTGCGCGGCATGGGTTCTTTAATCAAAGGCACTAATGGTAAATCACAAGGCGTTGTTCCGTTTTTGAAAGTGGCAAATGATACCTTGGTAGCGGTTAATCAGTGTTTTGCACCTGACACTCTGATTTTTACAGCGGATGGCATTAAACCGATTAAAGAAGTGAAACGCGGTGATTTGGTGCTAGGACAAAGAGGTGCGTATCGTGAAGTGCAGGAGAATTTTGCCTATTTGCATCAACGTGATGACATGGTGGAACTCACTGTAAAACACGCGATTACTCCCTTGCAAGTTTCTGCGGGACATCCTTTCTTTGTCATCAAAGATGTGCCCATGAATCAAGCGATTTCACGCACCAAGACCCAATTAGCTTCGGGTAAACGCCGTACCGAATGGGCAGATGTCGGAACATTGAAAAAAGGCGATTATGTCGCCCAAGTGATTCCGCATGAAATTGTGCCTGTTGCTGATTTTACAGAAGAAGATGCCCGCTTATACGTCATTGTGTTAGGGGACGGTCATTGTTCACGTCGCAAACAAGAATGGGGGGTTTCAGGTAATCCCAGTTGTGACACACATTTAGCGTTTGTACGTGATTATTTAAGCGCAAGAGGTATTCATTTCTGGGAAGCTAAAGGGAATGCACACTTCACACAAATTCGTTGGTCTTACAGTGCGGCGGTAGAACGTTGTGGAACAACTGGGAGATTTGTGGGCGCGGGCGAACCTGTTTTACCTTTTGGGCGTGATGATTTGTATACCGCACAAGGGGAAAAATATATTGCGCGTCGTTTTGCCCATTTACCTCCTGCCCAAACGCTTGCCTTGTTGCAAGGGCTTTTAGAAACTGACGGGGGAATTAGTCGGGGGAAAGAAATTTATTTCACCTCCAGTTCCTTGCCGCTTGCTGAAGGAATTCGTTACCAATGTTTACGCATGGGCATTGCCACCTCAGGGCAAAAACGTTTGCGCGATTCTACCCATGATGCAACCCGTATCGACGGCACAGCTATCCACTTCAAAGGCGAATCTTTAAGTTACGATATTCGTATTCCCGCCGTTCCCACATTAGCCAGTCGTTTGGGTTGTCAGGCATTAACCAAATACAATTGGTTTATCCATAATAATCATTTATTTAGTCGGGTTCGTGCATGTGAACCAATGCAAGCTATTCCCGTCATTCACGATTTAAAAGTGGAAGGCGACGAGAGCTATATGACTACGGCTGCGCTGGCGCACAATGGCGGGCGCAGACGAGGATCAGGTTGTGCCTATTTAGAATCGTGGCACATTGATATTGAAGAGTTTTTAGAGCTTCGCAAAAATACAGGCGATGAACGTCGTCGTACCCACGACATGAATACCGCCAATTGGATTCCTGATTTATTCATGCAGCGCGTACATGAGAATGGTTCTTGGACGCTGTTTTCCCCCAACGAAACCCCTGACTTGCATGACTTATATGGCGAAGCCTTCCGCACCGCTTATGAATCTTATGAACAATTGGCAGAAACAGGCAAGTTGCGGGTTTGGAAACGGGTAGCGGCGGTTGAACTGTGGCGCAAAATGCTGAGCATGTTATTTGAAACGGGGCATCCTTGGATTACTTTCAAAGACGTGTGTAATTTACGCAGTCCACAGCAACATGTGGGTGTGGTGCATAGTTCTAACTTGTGTTGTATTGCCGCAGACCAGCGCGTTGTCACCGACAGAGGTTTATTGACCATTGGTGAGTTGTACGAACTGGGCGGTAAAAATCAAGTCGTGGGCTTAGATGGTGTTTATAACGCGTCAGAAATGTTATTGCCCCGCCCCAATGCGCCCATGGTGCAAATTGAAACCCGTGAAGGCTATACCCACAAAGTGACCCCCGATCACAAAGTCTGGGTAAAAGATAAAGGCTGGATCGAAGCTCAACATCTTGAACTTGGGGACAAATTATTAACCCAACAACTCGAAGGTTTGTGGGGGAAAAAACATAATCCTGAATTGGGTTATGTCATGGGTTTAATTGCGGGCGATGGCACTTTCAGCAAAGAAAAAAGTCAGGTTCACATTGATGTTTGGGCGCAAGATTTTTGCTATTTAGAACCTATTCAACAGGCTGTGCACTGCCTGTTAGAAGGCAATACCGTATTGCGTACCACTTCAACCAATAGACCAGAGTTTGCGATTAATGACAAATTACATCGCGCCCGTTTAAGCTCAGCACCTTTGTTCCGTTTGTTAAATCACAACGGTTTCACACCTGAAAATAAACTCGAAGTTCCTACTTTCGTTTGGCAAAGTGATCGTGAAACTGTCGCTGCTTATTTACGCGGTATTT